>SYPI01000023.1 GCA_005804005.1 Planctomycetia bacterium | reverse complement strand
CTGGTTTTCCTGCTGGCTCTGCTGGTGGGATTGGTGGTAGCGGCTGATGAACTGGTGCTCGCCTTGCCGGGGGCGCTGGCCAAGGCCTTCGAAACGGCCAAGCCGCTGCTGGACTACGACTATGCCGGTGCCTGGTTGCGGCTGCGTTCGCGGCTGGGCGCGCGATCCACGCCAGCGCTGGCCGGTGTCGGCGCCATCCCGGTAGATGATCTGGAGGGAATCGGCGAGGCGACACCCGCCCCGCGCCGTCGGGCAGCGGCCATCGTCGAGGAAGTCGAGGACACCGATGCCACCGAGGAATCAGACTCAGTGGAGGACGAGGTGGACGACGACACCGAGTCCGAAGCAGCCGACCCCCCCTCCCCTGCCCCGCTGCGCACCCCGCTCTCCGCCGACGAGTTGCGCGAGAAGATCTCCAAGTTGCCGGTGCGCATGTCGGTGGGCACAACCACCGTGGCCCGCGACGAGGACATCCTCCGCCAGGACGATTTCGCTGGCTACCAGTTCCCGACCCTCGACCTGCTCGACAATCCGGAAGGCAATTTCTCGGAGAAAGTCGAGCAGTTCGTTCGTGAGCAGGCTGGCGTACTTACCGAAACCATCCGCCAGTACGACCTCGACGGCGAAGTGACCGGCATCGAATCGGGCCCGGTGGTCACCCTCTACAGCGTGGAACTCGCTCCCGGCACCCGCGTGGCCCGGCTGGAGACCATCTCCAAGGACATCGCCCGGGCCCTGCAAGCGCCCAACATCCGCATCATCCCCAACATGGTCGGCCGCACCGCGGTGGGCATCGAAGTGCCCAACCGCCACAAGGAGAAGGTGCGCCTGAAGGAACTGATGTCCTCCGGCCACGCCGAAGGAATGACCCTGCCGATGTTCCTCGGCAAAGACTCGGCCGGCGACGCGTTGGTGGCTGATCTCACCAAGATGCCGCACATGCTCATTGCTGGCACCACCGGCAGCGGCAAGAGCGTGTGCATGAACAGCATCATCATGAGCTGGCTCTACACCAAGCGACCAGATGAGATGAAGATGGTCCTAGTCGACCCCAAGATGGTCGAGCTGAGCCAGTTCGCCGATGTGCCGCACCTGATGTGCCCGGTGGTCACCGACATGGGCAAGGCGGCGGCGATTCTGGAGTGGGCGGTCGGCAAGATGGAAGAGCGCTATGAGATGTTCCGCTCCACCGGCGTGCAGAACATTGCTGGCTACAACGCACTGGGCGAGGAAGAACTATTCGCCCGCCTCAATCCTCAGACTGATGTGGAGAAGGCCCGCATCCCCAAGAAACTCCCCTACATGGTCTTCGTGGTCGACGAGTTGGCCGACCTGATCATGACCCACAAAGAGGTTGAACTGTCGGTGGTGCGCATCGCCCAGAAGGCCCGCGCCGTGGGTATTCACCTGATTCTGGCCACCCAGCGCCCGCAGGCCAACGTGGTCACCGGTCTCATCAAGAGCAACATGCCCTGCCGCGTCTCGTTCAAGGTGGCCAGCAGCATGGACAGTCGCATCGTGCTTGATCAGAAGGGTGCCGAGTTGCTTCTGGGTCAGGGCGACATGCTGGTGCTCACCCCCAGCAGCACCGACCTACGACGCTCGCAGGGCACGCTGGTGACCGACATGGAGATCCGCAAGGTCACCAAGTTCCTGAAGGAAGTGGCCGCGCCCAACTTTGAGCGGGCTCTGGTTTCCATCCGCGCCGCTGGCGACGACTCGGACGCCCCCGGCGTCGATGGACTCGAAGGCGCCGCCACAGCCGCCCGCGACCCGCTGTTCGACAAGGCCGTCGAGGTGGTCATTGAGGACGGGCGTGGCTCGGTAAGTCTGCTGCAGCGGCGGCTAGCCATCGGCTATGGCCGAGCCAGCCGACTGGTCGATCTCATGGGCATGGCTGGCATCCTCAGCAATCACAAGGGCTCAGTGGCCCGCGATGTGCTGCTCAGCATGGATGACTGGAGCCGCATGAAGGCCATGCGCGACAACGATGGCGGCGGCAATTCCCCTGCGGATTCAGCGGCAAGCGCCGACATCCATCAGGGGTAGCATTCCCCTCTCAACGAACCACCAGCGGGGCGGGCGCAGGAGGATGCGCCTGCCCCGCTGGTGTTTTTGGAGCAGTCAGTTCGCTCAGTAAGGCCCGCGGCGACTCAGCAGTCGAGGCCCGCGACCTTGAATCCGGCGCGATAGGTCGGCTTTACAAAGGCATTGGCCGCCTCAAGGTTGGTCACCTTCATCGCCTTGGCATCCCAGTACAACTCGGTGCCGGGGAAGCGCGCCGCGACAGTGCCCAGCAGCACGGTCTCGGTCATCGGCCCAGCGAAATCGAAGTTGGCCGCAGTCGAACCCTTGCCCATGGCTGCGTCAACCCAATTGTGCCAGTGGTTGAGTGGGCCAAGCTTGAACATGGGGAAGTTGCCACTCGCCGACTCGGGGAAGATCTTCGTCTCGCCGTTGTAGGCGTGATAGACGGTGGCGTCGGTGCCCACCACCAACATGCCACCATCGGCGCCGTCAGCCGGCGGCTTCCAATCCTTGGGCAAATGCGGCGAAACAGTGGCCGATGGAATCCGCCCGCCGTCGTACCACTTCAACTGAAAGGTCTTCTCAGCGCCGATCGTCCCACCGTCGAAGGTCAGGGTGACCGTCTCCGCCGATGGCCACTCGTCGTTCGACTCGCCTTCGACGTCGGCCATCGCCGAGATTGGGGCCCCTAGGCCCAGACCGGCGGTGGGAGTGTCGAAGAAGTGGCAAGCCATGTCGCCCATGGCACCGGTGCCGAAATCGAAGAATCCGCGCCACTTGAACGGGTTGTAGGTGTCCTTCTTCCACGGTCGCTCGGGGGCCACGCCCAGCCAGCAGTTCCAGTTGAGCGACTCCGGCACCGGATCGCTGCCCTCGGGCCGCGGCTGACCTTGTGGCCACCAACCGGCCGGGCGATTCGTCCAGATGTGCACACCGACCAGTTTGCCGTAGCGACCCGACATCAGTTTGCCAACCGCATCGCGGCGGCCCTCTTTGGCCTGCCCCTGGATTCCCATCTGGGTAGCCACCTTGGCCCGTGTGGCTGCCTCGCGCAGCATCCGCGCCTCGTAAATCGAGTGGGTCAGCGGCTTCTGGCAATAGACCGCCTTGCCCGCATTGAGGCAGCTCATGGCAATCGGCGCGTGTGAGTGGTCGGGGGTCGAGACTGTGGCCGCGTCAAAGGTGCCCATGGCGTTCGCCATCGCCTCGCGCCAGTCACTGAACGGCTTGGCGGTGGGGTACTTATCACAGGCCCCCTTGAGGATGTTGGAGTCCACGTCACAGAACAAGGTCATCACAACATCGGGGTGCGCGGCCACCGAGTTCACATCCGCACCGCCCATGCCGCCGACTCCGAACGAGGCAATGTTCAGTTTGCCGTTGGGCCCGAGTGCCAGCGCCCGCCGACTCCACGGCAAGGTCAGCGCAGCACCAGCAGCCAGCGTCCCGGCGATGAAGCGGCGGCGATTGGTGAGTACAGAATCCTGTGGCAGTTCGAAGAACATGTTGTTCCTTTCGTTGCGGAGATTGCAGATTACGCCACCGGGTGGAAACTCCGCGCTGGGTTGAGGAATTCCAGACAGGGATTCATCGGCCGACCGGCCGCCAGACAGGCCATGGCCTCCCCGATCACCGGAGCAAACTTGAAGCCGTGCCCGCTGAATCCGGCGGCCATGAACACTCGACGGTGCCCCGGCGCGCGCCCCACCAGAAAGTTCTGGTCGGGAGTCATTTGGTAGATGCAGATGGCCGAGGCGTG
>SYPI01000189.1 GCA_005804005.1 Planctomycetia bacterium | reverse complement strand
ACCGCGATGATCGCCCCGCAGACTTCGCGCAGGTTGTGCGGAGGCATGGACGAGGCCATGCCCACGGCGATTCCCGACGAGCCATTCACCAGCAGGTTGGGGAAGCGCGCAGGAAGCACCAGCGGTTCCTGTAGTCGGTCGTCGTAGTTGGGACGGAACTCGACTGTCTCCTTGTCGAGGTCTTCCAGCAGCGCCACCGCAGCGGCGGTCATGCGCGCCTCGGTGTAACGCATGGCCGCGGGAGGATCGCCTTCGATTGAGCCGAAATTGCCCTGTTTGTCGACCAGCATGTAGCGGGTCTTCCAAAGCTGCCCGAGGTTTACCAGCGTCGGATAGATGACGCTCTCGCCGTGCGGGTGGTAGTTGCCGCTGGTGTCGCCGCAGATCTTGGCGCACTTGATGTGCTTGCGCCCCGGGGTCAGATTCAGATCGTGCATTGCCACCAGAATGCGGCGCTGCGACGGTTTCAGGCCATCACGAACATCGGGCAGAGCCCGGTCCATGATGGTGCTCATGGCGTAGGTCAGGTAGGAATCGTGCAGTTCCCGGTTGATGTCCTGCTCCAGCACGCGATCGTGCTGGGGCCCGGGAGATGCGGCGTTTTCTACTGATTGGGCCATTGAAAAAGCGGTCCCGCATTGTATCGGAGTGGCGGCAGTCGGTGGTTGACTAGGTACATTAGGGACATGCGAAACAGCCAATCATTTCTCCGCGTTCTAGTTCTCGTTGGCGCTGCCTCCGTCCTCGCTTCGTGCAATGCGATGGAGGGCAAGAACGATGGCAAGGGTGCCGTGACCGGTGGCGTGGTTGGCGGATTGACCGCCGGATTGGCCACTGGCCTGGCAACCGGAAATCCGGCCCTTGGACTGGCAGCCGGTATCGGCGGCGCAGCCGTGGGCGCGTGGGCAGGCGATCAGATTCAGGGTCAGAATCAGCCCCCAGCCGAGCAGCCGAAGTAAGCCTCAGGTCCGGGCCAGCAGCAGCAGGTACTCGCGGTTCCCCTCACCAGAGCGGGCACTTTTCGCCCCGGTCAGTGGCGAAATGCATTCACCCACCACGCGCACGCCGAGGCTGGGCATCTCGTCGCGCACCCGATGAAATGTCGCCTCGGCTTCGGCGGCGCTGAGGCCGCCGCGCTGGACATTGCGCCGGTCGGCGGCGCTGGCTTCATAGTGCGGCTTCACTAGGGTGATGATGCGCCCCTGTTGGTTGGCGGCCGAAAGCCAGCGCAGCGACGCAGGAATCGCCAGCGACTGCGGGGTCCAGCCGAGGTCGATCACTATGAGGTCGGCGGCCTCAGATGGCGCTGGGGCGTGCAGCGCGTTGGTGCGCTCCATCACCACCACCCGCGGGTCGTTGCGTAGGCGCCAATCCAGAGTTCCGTAGGCGGTGTCCAGCGCAAACACCCGCGCCGCTCCCCGACTCAGCAGGCAGTCCGTGAATCCGCCGACATTGCAGCCGAAATCGGCGCAGGTCAGGCCGGCCACTTCAAGCTTGAACTCATCCAGCGCATGCGCCAGTTTGGTGCCAGCGCGCGAGACGAATGAAACTGGTTCGGGTGGAGGATCGCCAGCCGCGCTCATGGCTCAGGCGATGCCGATCAGCGCCACGCCCAGTCGATCCGCGGCGGCGATAACCGCCTCGCGGTCGGCCAGAATCACTCGCCCGGCGCCCAGCGAGATTGCCTTGCCACCGGCGCTGGCCAGTCGTTCGATTGTCTGCACGCCAATCGTTGGTACATCGGCGCGCATGTCGTGGCCGGGGCTGGCGGTCTTGAGCAGCACCCAGCCGCGCTTGGGGCACAGCTGGCCGGTGCGCTCGATCATGGCATCAGTGCCTTCGACCGCTTCGACGGCAATCACATCACCTTCGCGCACGGTCAACGCCTGACCTATGTTGCTGCTGGCCAGTTGCGCCAGCAGGGGCCAGCCAAACTGTATGTCGGCCAACTGCTGCGCGGCGGCGGCGACGCGGCCCATTTGCCCAGTCGTGGCCAGATGCGCGGTGATGTAGGTGGTGGAGTCGATGATCGTCACGCCACTGTTGGTGAGTTCGTCGGCCACGGCGGCCAGCAGCGCCGCCGTGCGATGATCGTGCCGGAGCCGACGATACCAAAGGTCGATTGCCCGCAGGTCTGGCAACTGGCGCAGCAGCCGCCACGGGTCGTGCATGCGGGCTTTGCCAACTCGGCCGATGATCACCGCGCGCTGGGCATGAAAACGCCGCATCAGACGGATCCATTTCCCCAGTTGCAGAACTCCGGCTTCGGCGAACTCATCGCAGGCGTCGCGCAGTCCGGGTTCGTACTGGCCGTGCAGCCCCACTGCGGCGACGCGGCATCCGGCGGCGCGGATTCCCTGAGCCACCAAGAGCGGCAGAGTTCCCTGCCCGGCGATGAGGCCGATCGTGGGGCGGGCGCTGGCGCTCATGTGGCTAGGTTTACCACCGCCGTCAACCAGCCCCCGGGCGGCCGTACATCGGCAGCAGATCGCGGGGATCGTCGGAGAGTTCGGCACTGCGTAGTCGCTGCAGCAGCCGCGCCGGATCGGTGTCGTGCTGCAGAAGCGCCCGAGTTCCAGCGCGGATGAATCCCTGCTCGACCCCCTGATCTATCAGCGCCAGAACCGCAGCGAAGTGGCCTTCGACATCTAGCAGACCGATCGGTTTCCCGTGGCGGGCGATGACCCGGCCGGTGATGGCCTCGAACAGTTCCTCATAAGTGCCCATGCCGCCGGGCAGGGCGCAGATGGCGTCGCCGCGCTCCTCCATGATGGCCTTGCGTTCGCGCATCGATTCGACCACGATCATTTCGTCGCACTGATCCCAGCCTTGCTCGTGAGCGATCAATGCGCGAGTCATCACCCCGACCACTCGCGCCCCAGCCGCCTTGGCGGCGCGGGCTACATCGCCCATTAGTCCGATGCGGCCGCCACCATAGACCATGGTCAGGCCCGACTCGCCGATCTGGTGGCCCAGTGCGGCGGCGGCGGTAGCGAATGCCGCGCTGGGTCCGCCGGTGCTGCCGGCGTAGACGGTCAGTGACTTCATGGCGGGATTGTCGCATGCCAAGCCGGTCGCGCTGTCTGCCGACTAGGATTCAATCCGATGAGCGGTGCAGTCCTCGCCTTGTTGGTGTGCGGATTTGTGCTGGCTGCGCCACTGGCGGCGTT
>SYPI01000022.1 GCA_005804005.1 Planctomycetia bacterium | reverse complement strand
GTAGCCACGATCGCCTCGCCGCTGGATTCACCCGAAGACGAGGCCAATCCCAATGTGGTGAAGGTGGTGCGCGCTCTAAACGGGCGGGCCCTGTACTTCTCGCGCTCGAGCATCCCATTCCAGCGCTCGCTTCCGGCCCCGCCGCGCCTCCGCCATGTCGGCCTCGATGCCTACCGGCGCGAGTTCCTCCCGGTCTATGTCGGCCTAACTCCCACTTCCCTGGAACAGGCCGAGAGTCTCGAGCAGCTGCGCATTCTTGAACATGGGCATGCCATCGCCGTTGCGGTGCGCAACTCGACGCACTGCGGAATCGACACTCCGGAACAGTACGAACGATTCGTCGCCAGCTACGGAACCGCTGGCTGAGCCGGAGCGGGTTCGGGGGTGGCGCCTTGCGCCGCTGCGGCCGCAGCCGTCGCCGCGGCAGCAGCATCGGCAACTGCCTTGGCCTCGTCGTCCGCCTTGGCCTTCTCTCGCGCCGCCACCTTCTCGCGGATTCCACTAGCCCAACCCCCCGCCTGCTCGCGCAGCCGCTGATTGCTGCCATCCTTGGCGAGGGCGTCGATGTGCGCGAGAGAATCTTCGGCCACCAGTGCCACCAACACATCCCCCGCGGCCTGCGGGACGCGCCACTCAAGGTCATCGACCAGTCTGTTGCACAGGGCGATCGCCTGCGGTCGCAGCGCCGGGTCAGCCTCGGCCAGTCCACCGAGGGTGCGCACCGCCATCGCCCGGGTCCGGTCGCTCATACCCAATTGCGCGCAAGGCTCAATCGCCGTGAAGGATCCCGGACATTTCAACTGCCCGCACGCTTCCATCGCGGCGCGACGCACCGAGTCGTGGGTGCTCTCCTGACTCAACAGCGGGGTCAACAGTTCACAGGCTCGCGACTTGGCCGCCTCGGCGCCGCCGAGCGCGGCAATCACCGCCTCGTTGCTGGCCAAGCTGCCGATTGCCCCAGCCGCCGCCGAGCGCACTCCGGGTGAGCGGTCGGTGATGGCCGCTACGGCCACATCGAATGCCCCGGCCGGCGCGGCGGTGCCGATCGCCTCTACCACTGCTTTGCGCACCCGCGCCTCCACCGGCGGATTCCCCCACAGCGCCAGCACGGCCGCCTTGGATTCCGCCGAAGGGTGCCGAGCCAGCGCCTGGACCGCCTCACGGCGCAGGGTCCACCGCGCCGCAGCGTCGCGCGCCAAGTCAGACAGGGCGACCCGCGAGGCTTCCTCGTCGCGCGCACCAAGTTCCCGGGCCGCCAGTCGCTTAGCCGCCATGGTCGGGCCACTGCGCGCCGCGCCCGCCAGCCAGGCAGCGGGGAAGTCGGTCTCCATCACTTTCAATGTGGCCACCCGCGGATCAACACACACCCATTGCGGGGCGCCATCGAGATGAAACTCGGCGACCTGCGTCTTCTCGGTCATGCGCACCGGCTGTTCGACCACACCGCTGCTGGTGGCGACCACCACCGGGAGGTCGCAGCGAAACGCCGGGGTCATGGCATCGATGCGCTGAGTCTGCTCCAGATTCACTTTCAGCGTGCGGGTTGATTCATCCCAAGTGTGGGTCACCTTCACCCGCGGCGTACCCGGGCGCAGACACCACTGATCAAAGAACCACTCGAGGCTCCGGCCAGTGGCGTCCTCCATCGAGCGACGGAAGTCATCGGTCTCGGTCAGATCAAGCGCGTACTGAGCGAAGTATCCGCGCACTCCGGCGAAGAAGGCCTCGTCGCCGAGCAGTTCCCGAAGCATGTGCAGAATGGAGGCGCCCTTGGGATATGGATTGCCAGCGCGCCCGAAGCACTCCCCGGGATGGTTGTACAGGTTCGAGCACATCGGGATCGTGCCGTCCACTGAGTCGTTGCCCGCAACGCCGGTGTTGTCGAGCACCTCGTCGAAGTAACCATCGGGGCCATCGCGCTCTTCAAACCACAGGTTCTCGCCGTAGGTCGCCCAACCCTCGTTCAGCCAGATGTGTTCCCATGTGCGGCAGGTGATCAGGTCGCCGGTCCACTGATGGCAGAGTTCGTGGGAGATGAGCGCCTCGAAGTCAGTTTCGCCTTCGGCGTCCTCACCAACTAGGGCGTGATCAGCCAGCGAAGTGGCCGAGGTGTTCTCCATCCCGCCCGCACCGAAATTGCGCACCAGCAGCTGGTCGTAGCGCGCCCACGGATAGGGCATGCCGAAGGCCCGCTCCAGCGTGACGATCATCCGGTCGGTGGCGGCGTAGGTGCGCAGCACATCGTCGGCCCGGTGCGGCGGAACCCAGACCTGCATGGGCACGCCCGAGAGCGGATTGGGTAGCGTGACCCGCTCGAACGGGCCCGCCACCAGCGAAACCAGGTAAGCGACATGCGGCTTGTCCTGCAACCAATGCCAAACCTCGCGGTCGCCCTCATGGGTGTGCGCCACCAGTCGGCCGTTGCCGCTGACGGCGATGCCCTTGGGCACATTCACCACCAGTTCGCTGGTCATGCGCTCGTTTGGAAAATCGTGACACGGAAACCAGTGGTCGTTGGAATCTGATTCCCCCTGAGTGTGCAACTGGGGCCCCTGCCCCGCGTCGCGGCCGGGAGCAAAGATCATCCCCGGGGCCGGATCATGCGCGGAGTAGCTGATGCAGACCTCGTCGTCCCCCGACGCCGCCGGATTCAAAGTGATAGTCAGCCGGTTTCCAGCCAACTGGAACTTGGCCTCGCGTTCACCACGGGTGACCTTGGTCACTGCCAAGCCGGTGGCATCGAGGGCCAACTCGTTCAGGGGGCCCAGCACCGGACGGAAGCGGATGGTGGCTGTCCCGGCGATCTCGGGCACCGCCAGATCCTCAACTCGCAAATCCAGCCGCGTGTGCAGGATGTCAGCGGTTGCTTCCGGGGCGAACTGCCGCAGCCACCGTCCGGTGGCCGGGTCGGCCTCCTGAGCGTGAACGGCGGCGGCGGCGAAGAGCGTGGCGACTGCGGTGCGACTGGCCAGCGAAAATCTGTTGCACCGGTGCATCGGCGCAGGTTACGATCAATCATGCCCCCTACGGAACGCAATTCGCCATCTGACTCCGGTGAGGACGGCTCATTTCTGGCCGCGTTCGGTCAAAGTGAGGAGTCAAGCGAAGGCTTCGCCCCGATCCCCAAGGGCTATCAGCCTGGCCGAACCAAGTTCGTTGTGGTGATCGGCACGGTGATGAGCGGTCTGGGCAAGGGCATCTTCTCATCCAGCCTGGCCAAACTTCTGCAGGACAAGGGGCTGTCCGTTGCCCCGATCAAAATGGAGGGTTACCTGAACATCGATTCGGGCACCCTCAACCCATTCCGCCATGGCGAGGTGTTCGTGCTCGATGACGGCATGGAGACCGACATGGATCTGGGCACCTACGAGCGGATCCTGCAGCAGGATCTCTCGCGGCGAAACTTCATCACCGCCGGTCAGATCTACACCGAGATTCTGGAGCGCGAACGGCGCGGCGGATTCCTCGGCCGCGATGTGCAGATGATTCCCCATGTCACCGGGGCGGTGAAGACCCGGCTGCGCGAGTTGGCCATGACCGGGGCCAAGGGCAAGCCCTGCGATGTGGTCTTCGTCGAAGTCGGCGGCACCGCCGGCGACTACGAGAACGGCTTCTACATCGAGGCGCTGCGCGAGTTGGCTTTCGAAGAGGGGCCCGGTTCGACCTGCTTTGTGGCCCTGACATATGTGCTGGAACCGACCATCCTCGGCGAGCAGAAATCCAAAGCGGCCCAACTGGGCATCAAGCGGCTGATGGAGGCCGGAATCCAGCCTCATCTGGTGGCCTGCCGCGCCCACAATCCGGTGACCACCAAGGTCATGGAAAAGATCGCCATGTTCTCCAATGTGCCGCTGAAGCGAGTCTTCAGCCTGCACGACCGCGATTCGATCTACACCATTCCCGATGCCATGCGCGGCGCCGGACTGGATCGCGAGATCCTCTCCATGCTGGCGCTGCATGAACGCGTCGACGCCGCCCATGAAGACCGCGCCCGCGATGCTTGGAGCACATT
>SYPI01000188.1 GCA_005804005.1 Planctomycetia bacterium | reverse complement strand
GGCGGCACTGACCAGGCAGAGCGAAGTGGCTAGGGTGACGGAACCAAGGAAGTCGCCGCGAGTCGTGCCGATGTGCAGGTTCATTGTTCGCCTCTTGGAATCAGTTGGAAGTGGACCCTGGTGGAACGGTCTGATTTGCCGGAGGAATCTCCCCCGGGACGGGCTTTGGGGCTCCAATGGCGTGAATTCGGAACACCGAACCCCGACCGTTCTCCCCGCCTTCGGTGCCGCAGACAAGCAGCGTGCCGTCATTCAGTTCACCGAATGAGGCTGGGAAGAACCCGCCCTTACGAAGCACTATCGTCGGGCCCGCGCGGAGCTCTCCGCCCTGCCAACGCAGGCCCCAGTAATTCCCATAGGCATAGTCGGCGTATAGGTAGATGCCGTCTAGCGCCGGTTCCGCGGCGCCGCGGGAGACGAAGCCGCCGGTAACCGATACCCCCTGTCGACGCGGATACTCGGCTACTGGCTCGATGAACCGCGGGCTGGCCTCGGCTGAATCGGACACGCCGGGAGTGGCGTGGAAGCCCTCGCGCGGTCGCCAGCCATAGTTGCCGCCGCGCTTGATGAGATCGATTTCCTCGTAGGCATTCTGACCAACATCGCCGCCCCAGAGGTCGCCCGTCTTGCGGTCGAAGCTCATGCGCCAAACATTGCGCAGACCGTAGGCCCAGATTTCGCCGCGGGCTCCGGCTTGGTCGACGAACGGATTGTCCGCCGGGATGGCGTAGGGCAGCCCGTCGGCGGCGCGATCGACATCAATGCGCAGCACCTTGGCCAGCAGCACGTTGAGGTTCTGTCCGTTGCCCCATGGGTCGTAGCCCGAGCCGCCGTCGCCGGTCGATAGATAGAGGTACCCGTCACTGCCGAACAGAATCGTCCCGCCGTTGTGGTTCCAGGCCGGATCGGCAATCTCCAGCAGGACTTCCTCGCTCGATGGGTCAGGCCGACCGTCGGTGTCCAGGGTCATGCGCGAAAGCACTTGACGGCGCGGCGGCTCAGCGCAGTAATAGAGGTACACCTGACGATTCTGAGCAACCTTGGGGTGGAAGGCGAGGGCCAGCAGGCCTTCCTCATTGTTGGCGTCGTTCACGCGGTCGCGGATGTCCAGCCACTCGGAGGCCGCGACCTGCTCGGGTGTGGTCGGATCAAGTTCAACCACGCGCCCGGCCTGCTCGACGATGAAGACGCGCTTGTCCGCTCCCGGCATGGGCACGATCTGGATCGGACGACGAAGCTTGACTCCGGGCCACATCGGCAGCAGTCGAATCTTTGGGATCTCCACCGGCGTGGCGTCGTCGTGGGGCGGCTCGGCGCCTGCCCCGGCGAGAGCCGCCAGCCCGACACCGATGGCGACTGCGGCGACCTTAGTCCGTTGAACGGCGAGTAGATTCATGCGCAGAGAATAGGCGCTAGCAACCGGGGCCGAAGCGCCGATATCCTCACCGAATGCATCCGGCGTCTGGACTCATCGGACTGGCGCTCTTGTTCATCGCTGCCGCGGGGGCGCAGGATGCTGGATCGAGCCGAACAACCGAACCGGACTTTGTCTCGCTGTCTGATGATCCACAGATGGCCGCCTGGTCAGGCGACCACGCTGGTTACCAATGGACTGACGGCGTGATCGTGGCCACTCCGGAAGGCGGCAATCTGCTGACTGTCGCCGACCATGCCAACTTCATCCTGCGGTTTGAGTTCAAGCTCTCGCCCATGGCCAACAACGGCATCGGCATCCGCACGATGCCGGGAGAGAACCCCGCCTACTCCGGAATGGAGATTCAGGTGCTAGATGTCGGCTACGCCGCGACGGCACACCTGAAACCGTGGCAGCATCACGGCTCGATCTACGGCGTGGTCCCCGCCAAACGCGGGGCGCTGGCACCGGGTGGAGAGTGGAATGAACAGGAGATCCTGGCCGATGGGTCGCACATCCGCGTGACGCTGAATGGCACGGTGATCGTTGACGCCGACCTCAGCACGCTGGCCCGGCACGGCACTCCCGATGGCACCAGGCATCCGGGGCTGCGCCGCTCGGCCGGTCGCATCGCGCTGTGTGGCCACGGAGATCTGGTGGAGTTTCGCAACATGCGCATCCGAGATCTGCCATGAGCGAAACCAGCAAGGGCGTGCGCATCGTGGTCTCACTGGCCGCCGCCGTGGTGGTGATCGCCGGCATGCGCGCCGCGGCGTCGCTGATCGTGCCGCTGGTCGCGGCGGTATTCCTAGCGGTGGTCTGCATGCCGGTGGTTGGGGCGCTCATGCGCCGCGGCGTGAAGGCCTGGCTGGCGGTCACCATCGTTGTGCTCACCCTGGTGGTGGCCAGCGTGGTCGCGGGCGGTGTGGCGACGCAGGCCATCCTCTCTTTCACCCAGCAGATGCCGGAGTACCAGGCCATTCTTCAGTCCCGGCTGTCTGAGGCGCAGTCGTACCTGGAGCGCATCGGCGTTCCGCGAGAGCGATTGCAGTTGGGCGCCATGTTCGATCCAAACTTAGTGCTCTCTTGGTTCGGCACCGGTCTGGGCGCGGCTCTCGGGATTCTGCGCGACGGGTTCTTCGTGCTGGTTATGGCCTGTTTCCTGCTGGCCGAAGCCCCGGCTATGACCGCCCGCGTGCGCGATGCCCTCGGGGACGATGACGCCCACAGCAGCGGCGAGAATCAGGCCGCTGCCGCCCGCACCGCCCGAGTGGTTGATGCCATGCGCACCTATCTGGCGGTGAAGACCCAGACCAGCGCCCTCACTGGGGTCAGCACTTGGCTGCTCTTGTGGGCTTGCGGAGTCGACTACGCCCTGCCAATCGGGCTGCTGGCATTCCTGCTGAACTATGTGCCAATCATCGGCGCGATCGTCGCTGGCGTTCCCGCGGTGCTGCTGGCGCTGGTGCAGTTCGGAATTCCACGCGCCGCCGTGGTGCTGGGGCTCTACCTGGCCATCAATGTGGCCATCGGTCAGGTACTGGAGCCACGCCTCTTCGGCCGTCGCCTCGGGCTAAGTGCACCCGCGGTGCTACTGAGCCTGGTGTTCTGGGGCTGGGTGCTCGGGCCGGTGGGCATGTTCCTCTGCGTGCCATTGACCATCCTTGCCAAGATTGCCCTCGACAACGTGGATGAACTGCGCTGGGTGTCGGCGATCCTCGGGCCGACTGCCGGGAACAATCCTCGGTAGCCCACGATGCAAAGAGCGCAACTGGAGAGACTGGAAGCGGCAATCGTCGAGGCAACCACCCGAATCGAGGCGGCTGGCCTCTTCGTGATGCGCAAGTCAATACTCGATGAGGGCACCTGGGGCCGCGCCGACCTTGAGGTGTCGAACGAAGTCACTTCTGGCGCCGACCGATTGGGCAAGGTGCAGGTGCACCTGAACTCCAAAGGGCGAATCAGTGTTGTGCCGCAGGGGGCGCTGGCTAAGCGGCTGGCGGAGGTGCTCGGGCAGCCAGTCGGATCGCGAGCCGCCCCGGTGGTGACGACGAGTTCGTTGCCCGATTCGCCAGCACAGGCGGGCGACTTGGTGGTGGACTGCTCCAAGTTTGGCCAGCGGCTGATCGGGCCGACGGAGTGGCGCGGGATGATCCGACAACCCGACGGCCAGTGGAAGGAGTGCTTTCACAGCCCGCGCTTCGAACGAGGGCACAACAACCTCGGCGAGTTCCTCGCGCTGGTTGAGGCGCTGGGCCGTTGCGCCCGCAGCGAGTTTTCGCCAAGGAGCATTTGGAGCGACTCGGTCACCGCAATCTCTTGGCTCACCAAGGGCGCGCTGAAGACCACGATCAACTTCCGCGAGGATTGTGACAGCTCGTTCGCGGCGGCGGTTGCTTCGGCGGAGTCGTGGCTTGAGTCCCCGCAGCGTCAGGCGCTGCTCTCGCGCGGGGCTCGGGTGCGACTCTGGGAGACTGCGCGATTCGGCGAGAATCCCGCCGACTTCGGCCGCAAGTGATGGTGCGCCCCGGGCGCTGGTTCAACTTCGCGCGACCGCTTCGCCCACCAGTCCGGGCATCACCGGCGGAGCGATCAGCGCTTCCAGCTGCGCCACGGGAATCAATAGAAATGCTGCTCCGAGTTCCGGGTCGAAATGCGTGCCCAAACAGCGGCGGATTTCTTCCAGCACCTCCCCCACCGGCCGCGCTGGCCGGTAGAAGCGGGCGCTGGTCATGGCATCGAAGCAGTCGGCGATACAGATGATCCGCCCGAGTCGGCTGATGGTGTCGCCAGCCAAGCCGCCGGGATAGCCTCGGCCATCCCAGCGTTCGTGGTGTTCAAGGACGCCCGGGAGCAAATCGCGCATCTGGGAGATGTCGCGCAGGATTCGGTGGCCGATCGCCGGGTGCTCCTTGATTCGATCAAACTCCGCATCGGTGAGCCGCGCGGGCTTGCGCAGGATTTCCTCTGGCACGCCGATCTTGCCGATGTCGTGCACCAAACCGCACATTCGCACTTGCTCGACCATGTCCGGCTCGCATTGCACCGCTTGGGCCAGCAGGGCCGCGAACTCGCTGACCCGGTCGGAGTGGCCGCGGGTGTACGGATCCTTGGCATCGATGGTGGCAATCAGCGCCCGCACCGTCCCGGAGAACATCTCCTTCTGCTCTTCTAGGAAGCGCTGTTGCATGCGCAGCCGTGAGACGCTGGAGAGCGCCATTCCAGCCATGCGGGCGATGGCCGCCGCCAGTCCGGATGCCTCATGTTCGTGCGCTTCCGACCGGGATCCTTGCCGGTTGTCGAGGTAGAGCCAGCCGTAGAAGGTGTCGCCAGCCGAGACCGGCACGCTGATCGCCTGATCAATGTTGAGTGAGGCGATGCTGGCCGCCAGTGTGGCCCCCGCCGCCATTTGCCCGCGTAGGACATACGGTGCGGTGCGCGATCGCTTCAGCAGACTGAGGCTGACCTTGGCCGCCCCGGTCATGTCGAGGATGTCGCCGACGGAGGCGACGCTCTCCACGGTGCCCTCGATCGCGCCGGGACGCAGCAGGGCTACATTGGTGAATCCGGTGGCCGCCACCAGCGCCCCCACCGCGGCGCGGGCGATCTCCCCCTCGTCTGCGGCGGCGGCAATCTGCTCGCTGGCTTCGAGCAGGCGCAGCAGGTGGGCCTGCGCCAGTTCGCCCGGAGCGCGGACCACCATCTCCTGCAACTGGGCATCTGAGTATCCGGCCTGCGAAGCCACGCGCAGTGTTGGTTCCGGCTGGGAACTCCGCCGAGTGGCGTTCTCCACGCGGAAGACCCACGGCCGAATCTCCACCAGATCGCCGTGTTCGAGGCGCACTTCACCACCCGGCGCCAGCCGCACGCCATTCAGGAAAACCCCGCCGCTTGAGTGCTTGTCGCGCAAGCGCCAGTGCTCGGGTTCGCCGTGCATGGCGACAACCCAATGCAGTTCGGCGTGTTCGCGCGAGACCAGTCGCGGTGCCAGCCGGATCGTTTGTCCGAGTGCGCGGCCGATGGTCGCCGGCCCGGGCGGGCTCAAATCAAAGGTTCGTTCTTCATCGGGGGCCGAGCCGTGAAGTCGCCAAGTCACGCCTGTCCAGAATACCGACGCGGGGGGTACAGTTCCCCGCATGTCGCTGAGAGTTCCGGCTCGGACGTTTGCTGCGGCGTTGGTCCTCGGGGTTGCCGTGGCCAGCGGCTGCACCCGAGTTTCAGGAACCGGTCGACAACAGTTCAATGTGATGTCTGTCGACCAGGAGATCCGCCTCGGTGATGAAGCCTTTGATGAGGCCCGGCAGCCGGGCGGTCCGGCGGCCAAGATCATCAGCAGTGGGCCGCAGTACGAGCGGGTTCAGCGGGTGGCGGGCCGGGTCTTCGAAGCGGCCAACCGCCGGCATCCGGAGATCGCTCGGCGCTTCGACTGGCGCATCGTGCTGGTGGATGACCCAAAGACGGTGAACGCTTGGGCGCTTCCGGGGGGCGACTGCGCCGTCTACACCGGCATGCTCGATGTGGCCGACACCGATGACATGCTGGCGGCTGTGCTCGGCCACGAGGCCGCGCACGCCATCGCCCGCCACGGCGGAGAGCGGATCTCGCAGGGAGTCGTACTTGAACTCATC
>SYPI01000187.1 GCA_005804005.1 Planctomycetia bacterium | reverse complement strand
GTGGCGATCGTGGTGGTGGCTTGGGCCATCGGCCTTTACAACAGCCTTCAGCGGCTGCGGATCGCCTGCGATACCGCCTTCAGCGCCATCGACATTCAACTGAAGCGGCGGCATGATCTAGTGCCCAACCTGGTTGAGACGGTGAAGGGTTACGCCGCGCACGAACGGGGCACCCTCGAAGCCGTCATCGCCGCGCGCGCCGCAGCGGTCGCCGCCGGCACGCCAGGCGAGCGAATCGGCGCCGAGCAGCAGTTGACCGGCGCGCTGGGCCGGTTGATGGCTGTGGCCGAGGCCTACCCGGAACTCAAAGCCAACACCAACTTCATGCACCTGCAGGAAACGCTCAGTTCAACTGAGTCCGGGATCGCCGCCACCCGCGGCGGCTACAACGGTGCCGCTCAGGAATACAACACCACCATCGCGGTGTTCCCAGCCAATCTGCTGGTGGGAATGTTTGGCTTCACCAAGCGACCGTTCTTCGAGGTCGGCGAGGAAGAACGCGCCACGCCCAAGGTGAAGTTCTAGGAACCAGATGGCCCGCGAAAGAGTTGTGTCCGCGCAGTCGGAGCCACCAGAGGCCGAGGCCGCCAACCACGCTCTGCGCCCGCTGCGCATGGCGGAGTATGTCGGTCAGCCGCGGCTGCGCGAGCGACTGCAGATTGCCCTCGAGGCGGTCCGTGGCCGCAGCGAACCCATGGAGCATGTGCTGCTGCATGGTCCGCCGGGCCTTGGGAAGACAACTCTGGCTCATGTGATTGCCAACGAGATGGCTACGCGGGCCCATGTGACCAGCGGTCCGGCGCTGACCCGCGCCGGTGATCTGGTCGGCATGCTGTCGCGTCTGGAGGAGCGCGATGTCCTCTTCATCGATGAGATTCATCGGTTGCCAGCGGCGGTGGAGGAATACATCTACCCGGCAATGGAGGATTTCAAGATCGACTTCACGGTCGAGAGCGGACAGCACGCCCGCACCGTAACGCTGGGAGTGAAGCCGTTCACCCTGATCGGGGCGACCACCCGCCCCGGACTGCTCACCCACGCGCTGCGCACGCGATTCGGCATCGCCCAGCATGTCTCGTTCTATGACGAGGCGGAGCTGCAGGCCATTCTCGGTCGAGCGGCAACGATGCTGGTGATGGCCCGGCCGACTGCGGACGCGCTGGCAGTGATCGCCGCGCGCAGCCGCGGCACGCCGCGCGTGGCGCTGCGGCTCCTGCGCCGGGTCCGCGACTTCGCTGAGGTGCGCTGTGGTGGGCGATTTGATCGATCCACCGTGGACGAGGCTCTGGCCCTGGAGGGTGTCGATGCCATGGGGCTCGATGAACTCGATCGCGCCTACCTGCGCACCTTGGGCACCGTTTACGGCGGAGGTCCGGCGGGTATCGAGGCGATCGCCGCCTCAATGGGGGAAGATGGCGGCACTCTGGAAGATGTGGTCGAGCCGTTCCTGTTGCAGATCGGCTTCGTGGCCCGCACGCGGCAAGGCCGATGTGTGACGCAGACCGGGGCCACTCACTGCGGCGTGGCCTGCGGAGTCATGCCCGCTGCGGAGCCCGCCCCAGACTCGGCTAGGTTGTTCGAAGACTGAGAACTCAGGAGCCGCCGGGGCCGAAGGCGCCGAAGGTTGCCGAACTGTCCGACAGGGCCTGCGCTTCATCGCCCACCCCGTGCAGGCGGATGCTCAGCCCAAAGAAGGCCTCGTCGACGATGGAGTCATAACTGCCGGAGAAGCGCAGATCGAAGTCGGGGAACTCGCGGGTCAGGCTCCCGGAGATGGCCCGGAAGTTGCTGGCTAGCAGGTCCCACTGTGGAGCCACGGTGATCAGGTAGGTCTTGGACACTTGATAGGTGAATCCGGCCTGCAGGAACTCATCGGCCGGGTAAGTGCCAGTGGGATCGAAGGTGTTCACGTAGCGATACTCGAGGAAGGTGGTCACATCGGGCGACTGGCGGACGGATGTGCCGATGGTGCCGCGCGCCAGCCCGTCCAGCCCGAATGAATTGATGCTGTTCTCGCGGTCGCTCTGTAGCACGTAGGTGCCAGACCCGTAGATGCTCATGGCGTCGGACGCCTCCAGCAGAAGCCGCGCCGCCAAATGATCGCCCCACTGCGAATACTCCGGTCGCCAGGAGTAAAACTGCGGCGCCGGACTCTGGGCGTAGCGCAGTGAGGCCGGCAGTGAGGAGTTGTTGGCTTGGAACGAATTGCCGTTGGAATCGAAGGCCGCAGAGAGGTCAAGGGTGGCGAAGTCCACCGACCGCCAAGCGCCGGGTCCCCCGCGCATGGTCTGCAGTTTCTGGGTGATGCCGATCTGCGCCGCCGCAGCGCCAGAGATCGCTTCGACTTCCTGGTCGTACACCGGCTGTCCAAGCGGAGTCCCCGAGTCCCAGCCGTACCACAGCGTGCCGTATGGCTGCACCAGATGCCGCAGGCGGTGCAGGTCGAACATGGTGCTGGTGAAGTCGGCTAGTTCCTGGCTGAACTCGGCACTGGCCCGCACCCCGCCGCTGAGCAGGCAGCGCAGGCTCTCCGCCTCGGTGCTGTAGTCCTGGAAGTTGGTGATGTAGCCGGTGGCGGTGCCGGTGACGAACGGGGTGATGGCGCCGCCGCGGAAAGAGATCGGTGAGGCGAGTTCCTGCCGCGTGTAGAGCCGACCGTGGAAGTCGCTGTCGTATCCGGCGGCGTAGTACTCGGTGTTGACCGAGTCCGTTCCGGTCATCAGGGGTGAGAACGCCAAGGGCGAAATGCCGAGTTGGTCCGGCGTCCCCGAGGTCGCCTTCAACCGCATCATGGTGGCGCTGTACTCACTCGACCAGGTGATCGAGTCGCCGAACAGGCTGTCGCCGTAGCGGCCGTAGGACAACTCCGGTGCCTTGTCGACGCTGTAGGGCCGGGCGGCCAGCATGGCCGAGTTGGAGACGAAGTCGTTCAAGTTGTACTTGCCCAACAGGGTGAGCATGGTGTGCCCACTCTCAATGCTCAGGCGAGCACTGCTGGTGTACTCGCGGCGCTCGGCGAAGTCGTCCCAGCGGAAGGTGTTGATGAAGGTGTTGTCACTGATCCAGGAGAGGTCGGCCTGAAAGAGCAGATCGGGTGAGAGGCGATTGGTCCAGTCGCCCAGCAGGTAGCCGCGCGCGCTCTCCGATGAAGTGATGGTGCGGCCGCTGGAAGTAAGTTCCGGGTTGCCGAAATCGCTGAACCCCAGACCCTCGAGGTGGCCGGTGCCGTCGCCGGTGGAGGTGAGGCGCGCTCCGAAACCGATGCCGTTGCTGGTGTACGCCTCTTGAAGCAGGCTCAGTTCGGTTCCCGGCGGCGAGTCGAGGCCGAGCAGATCGAGGATGTCCCACTCGCTCTTGACCGCCACTCCGGTGGAATTGGCGAAGCCCATCTGCAGGCTCTTGAGTGGAATCTTCTCCGGGCTTCCGGCCATGCGCGGCCACCACATGATCGGCGCACCCTGGGCGCGCAGGGTGACATCCTCAGCTTCCACCAACGAACCGCCATCGGCCTGCCGCTCTACGCGCAGTCGCTCCACGCCCATGGACAGGTGCGGCTCAAAGAACTGGCTGAGGGAGACCGAAGCGTGCGTGGCTCGCCACTCATCGGCCGAGATCTGCTGGATCTCGCGGGCTCGGGCGACCACCGGCTGCCCGTTGCGCAGATGCGTGCGCAGAACTGCATCAAGTACCACCGCCCGGTTCAGGGGCAGGTCGTAGTAGACGCGGTTGCCGCGCATGGTGTATTCGAAGTCGGTGGCCACCACGCCACCTTCGAGGTAGATGCCGATCACTTGGCCGGCATCGATCAGCCCACT
Source organism: Planctomycetia bacterium (assembly GCA_005804005.1). GTDB lineage: Bacteria > Planctomycetota > Phycisphaerae > Phycisphaerales > SM1A02 > SYPI01. The sequence continues at coordinate 1,420 of SYPI01000187.1, read as the reverse complement.
GCGCTCACGCAGCGATTGAATCGTTCCCGGCTTGAGGAAGATCACGGCCCGTTCGGCGGTCAGTTGTAGTTCGCGTTCGCGCTGCAGTGAGCGGTACTCCACTGCCACCCCGCCCATCACGGTTACCGCGTCACCGGCCTCGTCAATCTCGATGTTCTCGCCGAAGAACGAGAGCACGCCGTCGGGGGTGAAGATCGGATCAGCAGAGGCCGTGGCCGTACCGCCCGATGAAATGGCGTCGTCTACCGCCTGACGGACCGAACCACCCACTTCCAGTGGCGGCTCGGGGGCAATCGTGGTCGCCTCCAGCGTGGGGCGCAGGGCCAGCGCTGGCGGATTGGATTCCAGCCGCTGCAGGTAGCGGGCCAGACGAGCTTCGCCCTTGGTAACGGTCGCATTGCGGGGCGGGGGCGAGTCGCGGCGCTCGACCACATCCAGCTGGATGTTGCCGCGCGCGGCTCCCGTAACCAGCAGGTTGCGGCCACCCGCGGCCAATCCAGCCCGTCGCGTCGGCTCATCGGTCATCGGGAAGTAGAAGGCGAACTGGTTGATCAATCCATCGGCCGATGGGATGCGGTCAATCCAGACCACCACCTCCTCGGCGGCGAAGTTGTAGGCACCGGCGATGACCTGCACATCGCCCTTGAGGTAGAGGCGGGTGGTGTCATCGACCGTCCAACTCCAGGCCTGTACCGCCTCCAGCCGGAGGTCCGTTTCCACCGGGAGTGTTGGCAGGACATATCCCCCCAGACTTCGGCCGTCGATCGGCACCGCCGCGACCGCGTCCCCAGCGCCGGGGCCAGCGTCCGGCGTCGGACACCCCGCGCTCATGGGTGAACTCAACGCGCCGAGCACGGCGGCGCAGATGGAAAGTGCCGATCGCCCAATCACGCGGCGCATCCTAATCGGGCCCGAAATCCGCCGCCCGCCGCGCGGTTCAGCCGCGCCAGGAGATGCGGCCGAAAGCGTCGAGCGCGGTGCCACGGGCCAGACTGGCCACCAGCAGTGCGATGGCCGCGAAGGCGGCAATGGCCGCTGCTTCCGGAATGAGCCCGGCGCCCACAAGCCAAGCCGCAGCGTAAGTCGACTGCCAAAGCGCTCCGTAGCGCAGCAGGCGCGCGGCGGCAGCCGGGCCCTTGGTGTTGCGGAACTTGAAGATGGCTAGGGCGGTGAATCCAATCACCGCGATCACCACCGGGGCGAGAACCTGCGCCGATGATCGTGGGAACCATCCGGCGCCGCCATCGCGCCAGCTGCCAGCATCGCGCCAGATGCCTCCGCCCACCAAGAGCACGGAGAAGGCCAGCCATCCGCAGACGGCGATGACCGTCGCGCGCGGCGTGAGTTCCGGACGCGCCTGACGCAGGCGGCGCGCCGCCTCGGCCACCACGATGGCATGAGTCATGGCCAGCCACACCGG
>SYPI01000186.1 GCA_005804005.1 Planctomycetia bacterium | reverse complement strand
TCCATGCAGGCCAATCCGAATGTGCGCCTGATCGCCATGGCCGATGTGGACACCGCCAAGGCCAAGACCGGCCGTGACGAACTGCAGAAGGCGCACAGTGCGCGGATCGCCGTGGACGATTCAAGGATCTACGGCGGCCTCGACGGCTTCCAGCGGGTCATCGAGACGCCCGGTGTCGACATTGTTTTCTTCGCCGCCGCCCCGGGCTTCCGCCCGCAGCATGTGGCCGCGGCGGTGGCCGCCAAGAAGCATGTATTCGCGGAGAAGCCAGTGTGCGTTGATCCGTTTGGCTACCGCTCCTGCTGCGCCTCGCACGACGCCGCCGTAAAGCAGGGCACGGCCATCGTCACCGGCACCCAGTACCGCCGCCAAACCAGTTTCGTCGAAGCCATGCGCCTGATTCACAAGGAGAAGGCCATCGGTGAGGTGGTCTCGGCTACGGCGCGCTATTGCAGTCAGGGCATCTGGTACCGGCCGCGCGAGGGCGGGATGTCCGACGCCCGCTACCAGATCAACAACTGGATGCACTTCATCTGGCTCTCCGGCGACGAGATTTGCGAGCAGGCTGTACACAACATCGATGTCATGAACTGGGTGATGGGCGGCCCGCCCGAGTCGGCTATCTCCTGCGGCGGCCGGTTCACGCGACCCGAGGACAGCGAGATGTGGGACAGTTTGGCGGTCGACTTCGTCTACCCCGGCGGCAAGGTGGTGGACTTCAAGTGCCGCCAGTGGCCCAACGCCACCAGCGATGTCGACAATGTGGTCTACGGCACCAATGGCTACGCGCTATTGCGGGCCTTCAGCAGCGGTTCCACCCTCTACGACCTCTCCGGCAAGGAGATCGCCTTCATCCCCGGAGACATCGGCGCCGCGTATCGGCAGGAACACAAGGACTTGGTCGACTCGATCACTGCCGGTAAACCGATCGTTGAGTTGCGGCAGACTGCCGAGAGTTCGCTCACTGCGGCGCTGGGCCGCGAATCGGGCTACTGCGGACGCAACCTCGACTGGAAGTGGTTCAGCGATGAGTCGCAGTTGAACCTGTTCCCGGCTGGGCTGACGCTGGAGTCGGAACTGCCCAAGCCGTTCGTCCGCTTCGCCGGCAGTTACACCATCGTTTGAGCCAGCGCCCGTGGCGGCGACACTCGACGGAGGCTTGACACTCGACGGCATTCTGGTTGTCGACCTGACCCATGTGCTGGCTGGCCCGTTCGCCACCATGCATCTGGCGCAAATGGGCGCCCGAGTCATCAAGGTCGAGCAGCCGGGGAGGGGGGATGAGGCTCGCGGCTTCGCTCCGTTCCGCGATGGCCAGAGCCTGTACTTCGCCTCAGTGAACGCCGGGAAGGAATCGATCGCCCTCGACCTCAGAGTTGCGGCCGACAGACTGGTCTTCGAAGGGCTCCTAGCGCGAGCCGATGTGCTGGCGGAAAACTTTCGGCCGGGGACGCTGGCGGGGCTGGGCTACGAGTGGCCGGAGTTGCACCACCGCTACCCCCGGCTCATCTACGGCTCAATCACCGGCTTCGGAAGCGAGGGCCCGGATGCAGATCGGGCCGCCTACGACATCGTCTTGCAGGCCATGGGGGGGCTGATGAGCATGCTCGGGCCAGCCGGTTCTGCGCCCATTCGATCACCAATGCAGATTGCTGACTTGACCGCCGGCCTGTATCTGGCCCACGGAATCGTCGCGGCGCTCTACCAGCGCGAGCGGACCAAGCAGGGCAGCCGCGTCGACATCTCCATGCTCGATTGCCAGGCGGCGTTCATGTGCACCCACCTGACCACCGCGCTGGCCACCGGGGCTCTGCCGGAGCGAACCGCAACCCGCCACCCGTGGATTGCACCGTACGAAGCCTTCGCCGCCAGCGACGGTTGGTTGATTGTGGGCGCACCCAATGACCAACTCTTCGCGCGGCTGTGCGAAGTGATCGAACAGTCACAGCTGGCCGACGCGCCGCTGTTCAGAACCAATGAATTGCGCGTGAAGCATCGCGACGAACTGGCCGCGCTGATCGGCGCCGTGCTCCGGGGGCGGCCGCTCGCCGAGTGGATCCTTCGGCTGGATGCCCAGGGAGTGCCGTGCGCACCCGTCCAGAGCGTGATGGAGCTGGCTCGGAACAGTTCCATCGTGCACAGGGCAATGCTGAGGAAACTTCCAACTCCTGCTGGCCCGTTGCATGTTGTGGGCAGTCCGCTAGGTGCTGGTTTTTGCGGTGAATCATCAGCTCCGCCAGGCCTGGACCGGGATCGGGCAGCGATCTTGGCATTGGCGGCCGCTGCCGGTTGACCGCGCCAGCGGGCAGGAGTCGAAGCCGGAAGAATCCTGAGATCACCGCGCACCAGGCGCGACTGCTTCCATCTGCACCAATCGCGTTAGGAGGCCCCCAAAGTGGGTGCAATTTGCCTGTGCGGAGTTTTCCCCTCCGCCGCTACCTCTGGTGGCGTGGCACGCTCTGGGTGGGACCTGAGCGTGCGAGTCCCTTGTTTGGAGAAGTTCTATGAGAGTTTCCAAGATTCAACTCAACGCGCACTTCGCAGCCTCGGCGGCTGTGGTTGGCGCGGCGGCAATGATGGGATCCGAGGCCAACGCGGCGGTCGTTTACAGCGGCCCCATGAACTTGGCCATTCCGGTGAACGTCGATGGCGTGTACATCAATGTGGTGACGGGTGCTACGGGATCCGCGGCGGACGCCGTTTCGGGTTGGGACATCAATCCCTACTCTGGTTCTGCCCTCACCTGGTGGCATCCGAGTACCCCGACAGCCAGCCACGGTTCAGTTCGCAACGTGGTCGGCGGGGCGAGCTCAACATCGGTTGACAACCTGGCCCTCGGCTTTGTTATCGGGCCAACATTGCCCAGCGGTGCCGCAACCAGTTTCGGTAACGGTGGAAGCGAGACGGCGGTGACTTCGGCAACGAAGTTCAATCTGAACTCAGATGCCAACTTCGTCGGGTTCCGCTTCTTCAACGAAGCCACCTCGGCCGTTCACTACGGCTTCATGCAACTGCACCTCGGTGCAAGCATGATCGATGCCTCTCGGTCCGTCCTCGGCATTTGGTACGAGGGTGCGGCTGCTACGGCCATCGCGGTGAACCCCATTCCGGCTCCGGGCGCGATTGCGCTCTTGGGCTTGGCTGGGCTGATCTCAAAGCGACGGCGCTAAGCGGTCACCAAGTGATTCAACG
>SYPI01000185.1 GCA_005804005.1 Planctomycetia bacterium | reverse complement strand
TCTGCTGCGCCATCTGGTGGGAGAGTTGCAGCCAAGTTCTGGATCGATTGCGGTGTTCGGGGTCGATTTGGCCAGCGCCAACGAATGGCGAATGGATGAGATCCGCAAGAAGTTCGGCATGCTGTTCCAGTCCGGAGCGCTCTTCAACTCCATGACTGTCGCCGAAAATGTCTCGCTGCCTCTGCGCGAGCACACCAGCTTAGATCCGGCCATCATCAACCTTCAGGTGAAGATCAACCTCGAGCGAGTCGGCCTGCGCGAGCACGCCGACAAGTATCCGGCCGAACTCTCGGGTGGAATGAAGAAGCGGGCCGGACTGGCGCGGGCCTTGGCCCTCGACCCGCAGGTGCTGTTCTACGACGAGCCTTCGGCCGGACTGGATCCAGTCACCAGCGCCGAGATCGACCAACTCATCATCAAGCTCTCCCGCGACCTCGGCGTAACCAGCGTGGTGGTGACCCACGAGATGGATTCGGCCTTCACCATCGCCGATCGGATGTGCATGCTGGATCGCGGCCGGGCGCTGCGTATCGGCACCCGCGGGGAGTTCGATGACCTGCGCAAGCTCGATGGCCCGGCGGTGGCCAGCCTCTCCGAGTCTGACCAGATCATCCGCCAGTTCCTCCGCGGTGATGCCGAGGGGCCGCTGAGCGCGCGGCGGACTGCGGCCGACTTCATTGAGGATGTGCTCGGCAGCGGCAGTTCGCGACGCAGAGGGTGGACGTGACCCCCGACGCGGCCGCGCCCCCCCACGCGCCACGGATCCGGCGGGCGGTGGTTGTTGGACTCGGCCAGTTTGGCGGCGGGCTGGGGGCCACGCGTCATCTAGTCCGCGAAGGTGCGCAAGTGGTGGTCACCGACACCGCATCGGCTGCCAAGCTCGCTCCGGCCGTGGCCGCGTTGAGTGATCTGGTGGATGCCGGCGCGGTCGAGTTGCAGTTGGGCGCTCACCACGGGGTCCGCTGGGATGGGGTGGATCTGGTGGTCGCCAATCCGGCCATTCCACAACCGTGGACGCATCCGTTGCTAACCAGCGCGCGGGAGCGCGGCATCCCGGTATGCAGCGAAATCAACCTGCTGGCTGAGTCCTTGCCCCGGATCAAAGTGATAGCCGTGACCGGAAGCGCGGGGAAGTCGACCTCGGCGACTCTGGTGCATCGGGCCCTATCGGCCTTGGGGAAACGCTCGCATCTGGGCGGGAACATCGGCGGATCTCTGCTTGATTCGCTGGCTGACATCGGGCCCAGCGACTGGGTGGTGCTGGAACTGTCCAGCGCCATGCTGTGGTGGCTCGGAGCGGGCGGCGGACACTTCAACCCCGGCGGCCCGGGGCTAAGGTGGAACCTGCGCGTCGCCGCGCTGACCAACATCTCCGCCAATCACATTGACTGGCACGGGAGCTTCGCCCACTACGCCGCCTCGAAGTCGATGATCCGCACCTTGCTGGCCAGTGACGGGCGGTTTGTCAGCGACTTCTCGCGCGAGTCGCCGGCGGCGGCAGAGTGGGCTGCCGCGGAGGCCGCGGGCTGCTGGTGGGACTGTCCCGAAGATCTGCGCTGCCCAGCAGCCCAGAGCATCCAACTGGGTGTGCCCGGTGCGCACCAGCAGCGCAACGCTCGACTGGCCTGGCAAGCCGCCCACAGCGCGTCTGATCTGGATGGCGAAGCCTTTGACGGTGCCGCCGTGGCGCGCGCCTTCGCTGAGTTCACCGGACTGGAGCATCGCCTGCAGTTCGTGGGCCTCCACGGCGGCCTGCGCTGCTTCAACGATTCGAAGGCCACCACGCCGGAAGCCACTCTGCTCGCCATCGAGGCGATTGGTCAGCCAGAGCGAATCCACCTGATCGCGGGCGGCTTTGACAAGGGGACCGACCTTTCACCTATCGCCCGGCTAGGCAATTCATTGGCTGGCCTGTACGGCATCGGCGCGACCCAAGCCGCGGTGGCCAGCGGCAACAATGCCGTCTGCTGCGAAACAATCGAGCGGGCGGTCGCGCAGGCCAAGTGCCGCGCCCAGCCAGGAGAAGTGCTGCTGCTGAGCCCGGGATGCGCCTCCTGGGATCAGTTCACTAACTTCGAGCGGCGCGGCGAGCGATTCGTTGAACTCGTCCGCGGGCTCGACCCGGAGTAGGCTTGCTCCATGACTTTCCTGCGCCGCCTCCCCCGCCGGGCCCCACTCGCCGTGCTCTGCCGCTGCCTCGCCCTGAGTCTGCTGCTAACGGGTTGCTATACCCCGGGCGGCAACATGTTCACGGCCACGGACACCGGCTGGACCTACCTCTCGACTACCGCTCAGCCGATCAACGTGAGCGTGGTTGATGTGCGCACCGGCAAGGCTGTCTTCTCTCAGGACATTCCGGAGGGAAGTCAGATCACCATGCGCATCATCGCCAAGGGTGGCACCAGCGACGAGTTCCCGGCTCGACTCCAGTGGACAGTGGTGAAAGCTGGTACGCAGTTCGGGCGACTGCGCAATGCGGTGTCATGTCCTCCCGAGGAGGCCTGTCGGATTGATGTGAACCTGCGAGAGCCATCGGTTGAGGCGGCGGCCGGTCAACAGCAGTTGACCAAGGCTCCCCCCGGGCTTCAGGCGCCAAATGTCTGGCCCGATGGCGGGGTCGGACCCGAAGCGCAGTCCACTGACATCTACGACAGCCCGTGATCCGCGTCGGCCACGGCTACGACCTGCATCGGTTGGAGCCGCCGCCACCGGCGGGTGCCGGTCAGGCGTTCGTCTTGGGCGGAGTCCGGCTCGATCATGAGCGCGGGCCGGTGGGCCACTCCGATGGCGACGCCCTGCTGCACGCCATCACCGATGCCATCCTCGGCGCGTTGGGTGAACCGGACATCGGGCAACTGTTCCCGGACAACGACCCGCGCTGGAAGGGCGCCGCCAGCGAGGTGTTTCTTGCTGAAGCGATGCGCCGCATGCGCACGGGCGGATGGGAACTTGGAAATCTCGACGCCACCGTAATCTGCGAGCGGCCGAAGCTGGCGCCGCACAAGTCGGCCATCGCCGCCAGAATCGCCAATCTGCTGGGAGTTGAGCCGAGTGTGGTGAACCTAAAGGGCAAGACGCACGAAGGCGTCGATGCTGTCGGCGAGGGTCGGGCCATTGAGGTTCACGCTGTCGTGCTATTGAAGCGAGCGAATGGCTGACGGCGGGTTTCGCCCCCCAAAGCCCCTATACTCGGCAGTCATGCGCGCCGTGGTGACAGGCCAGATCGGGGTGGAAAAGAAGCCATACCTCAACCGGGTCGCCGAGGCGAGTGCCCGGGCGGGTGACGCCGTTGATGTTTTTCACATTGGGGACATGATGTACGCCGAGGCCCCCGATGTGCGCCCCGGGCACATCCTCGACTTGCCG
>SYPI01000184.1 GCA_005804005.1 Planctomycetia bacterium | reverse complement strand
TCGTTGCCCGCAGTCTGACCGGCGAGGAACTGCAGCGACCACGGGCCGGCGCTCATCTGCGCAGTGAGCGCGTACATGTATCCGCTCAGCGCCACCCCCTGCGCCCAGATGATGTATTGCCGACCGCCGCGCAGAGACAGGCTGCTCTCCGGCTTCTGGCCGGTCCGCGCCTGGGCGGCTCCACCGAGGTCGAGTTCGTACCAATAGATCTCACCGATGGGATCCTGCCAGCCCTCGGCCGCCTCATCCGGGCCGATGCTCCCCGGCGTTGACCAATCGTTGTAGAGGAACCGCAGCCGCCCGTAGAAACGGTGCATCCCATCCAGTTCCATGCGCAACGACAGGCGGGTGTCGAAAGTGTTCAGGTACTGCGCCACACTCTGCGATGTGTCGATGGAGTTGAAGGCGTAGCGGAAGCTGCCTGAGCCATCGATCAGCAGCCGCTCGCTGATCGGAGTGTCGGCGAAATAGGCGTTGCGGAACTCGGCATCCTGCTGGTTGAACTGCCGCTGGATCTGCTCGGCGAGGAAGCCAGTCCCGGTGCCCTGACCATGGGACAGCCCCCCGGCTATCCCGATGGTCAACGCGATTGCCGCAAGTGCGCTGCGGCTGTCGCGCGGCATGCGGGCAGTATCTGCCATTCGGCCACGCGCGGCAACCGAACCTGAACCTCCCGAACCGGGACCGCCCCGAAGTCGAGTGGGCTTTGCATGGCGCGAGGCGCGGGTGCGGCGTACCTTTCTCGCTGAGTGTCGCTGGAACTGGTCATCCTCGGTATCGGCAGCGCATTTTCGGCGCGGTCATGGGGAAGTTCGGCGGCGGTGCGCCATCCGAGCGGATTCCTGCTGATCGACTGCCCCGACCCAATCTTCCATGTCCTGGCCGATGGCGCCAGTGCCAGCCAATGGAACCTAACCCCCGACACCGTGACAGACATCCTGCTCACTCACCTGCATGGCGACCACTGCAACGGGCTGGAGGCCCTCGGATTCCACCGCTGGTTGCGCCATCGCAAGTCAACTCTGCCGCTGCCCAATCTCTACACCCTGCCCATCGTGGCGGCGCGACTCTGGGAACGGCTGGCCCCGGCAATGGACCGGGCCGGCGAGGGCTGCCTTGCCGACTACTTTCGGATCTGCCCGCTTGAACCGGGGCAACGGGCTCTGGTGGGCGATCTAGAGGTTGAGTGCCGACCGGCCAGTCACGGCATCCCGGCTACCAGTTGGCGGATGAGGCGCGGCAACGCCTCGCTGGGCTGGAGCGGAGACACCGAGTTCAACCGCGCCCTGATTGATTGGCTGGCCGAAGCCGATCTGGTGATTCACGAGACTTCCGCGCCCCCGACGCACACCGGCCTGCCAGAACTGAACTCGCTGCCCGAGTCGATCCGAAGAAAGATGCGGCTCACCCACATGCCGGATGATTTCGATCCGAATGCGACCTCCCTAGTGCCGTTGCGCCAAGGCGAGGTGCTGGTGGTGGGCGCCTGACCGTCGCAAGGAACCGCCGTGATTAGCTCTCCAATCGGATCGACAGTGTCAGCCACCCGGACCCTGATCGTGGCCACCATCGCCGCCTACGCGCTGGTCATGATGCGTTCGTCGGATCCCGCCGCATCGGCGGCAATCGTCACCCGCTACGGCGCCAATCCCAACGACTTCCACTGGTGGCAACTGGTGACCAGTTTGTTCCTGCACGGTGGGCTGGCCCACCTAGGTTTCAACATGATCGGGCTGGCGGTGTTTGGCCCGCCGCTGGAGGAGCGGCTCGGGCGCGGCCGGTTCATCATCTTCTATCTGGCCTGCGGCGCGGCGGCATCGGCGGCGCATGTGGCACTCTCGAGCGCGCCAGCCATCGGCGCCAGCGGCGCGGTGTACGGACTGCTCGGCGCCTTCGCCGTCATCTACCCGCGCGCCCGGATCGGAATCCTGCTGGCGCCGCGGCCGGTGCCCGCGCCGGTTCTGGCGCTGGTCTACCTGCTCATTGACATCCTCGGCGCTGGCGGTGTCGGCGGTCGCGGGGTAGCCAACCTGGCGCACATCGGTGGACTGCTGTGCGGAGTGGTCGCCGCCTCGACGATGCTGTGGCTGGGTTGGATCAGGCGCGATGGGTCAGACATCCTCTTCGTCACCCGGCAGTGGTTCCGGCGGCGGCGAGCCCGGCGGGTGCTGAGCGAACCGTTGCGGGTGTCGGTGAATGCGCCCGCGCCCAGCGATCCCAACGCCACGCGCATCATGGAACTGCGCGGAGAGATTTCGGCGCTGCACGGGGCCCGCAACCTGCAGGATGCGGCCCGGAGCTACGCCGACCTGCTGGCCCTCGACCCCCGCGCCACGCTTCCGGAACAGGTTCACCTAGATGTCGCCAATCAACTCTGGGCGGCTGGGGATGCCCGCACCGCCGTAGCGGCCTGGGAACTGCACCGCCTGCGCTATCCGCGCTCGGCGCGGGCCAATGAAATCGACCTGATGCTGGCTCTGGCCTACGCGCGGCGACTGGGAGCTCTCGATAGAGCTCGGGAGATTCTGGCGGCTCTGCGGCCGCGGGTGGCCGGTGGCCCGCTCTCCGAAGCCACGGAGCAACTGGCCGCCGAGGTCGGCGCGTGAATGCACTTGGCGGGGCCGCCGCGCGGCGCGGCACGCTGGTCAAGGTCTGCGGAGTGCGCACGCCAGCCGACGCGCGAGCAGTCGCCGCCGCCGGAGCCGATGCCATAGGCGTGGTGCTGGTGCCGGGCTCTCCCCGCCTCGTGGGTGAAGCAACTGCCTTCGAGATTGCCGACGCCGTCGGCCCCGGATTCCCGTGCGTGGCAGTGGTGACCGCCAACACGATGCCAGCGGCGGTCCGCGAAGGGTGGTCGGGGCCGATCCAGTTCCACGGCGGCGAGGGAGAGCGGACCGTGGCCTGCATCGCGGCGCTGCGGCCGCGCTGGCATGTCATCAAGGCGATTCATCTGGCCGACCCAGCGGCGGCGGGATGGGCAGTCAGCTCGGCGATAGGCGCCTTGCTGCTGGACGCGGCACAGCCCGGCGGCGGTGTGGCGTTCGACTGGTCGGCGGCCGTGGCCATGCGCGAGTCGAGTCGGCTGCCGTTCATTCTGGCTGGCGGGCTGACTCCGGAAAACGTCGGCGCGGCAATCGGCCAGTTGAAGCCCGATGCGGTAGATGTCTCCAGTGGCGTCGAGTCAGCCCCGGGGGTGAAAGATATCGAGCGCGTGCGGCGATTCCTGATGGCGGTTCGCGCAGCCGATGCGGCGCGCTAAGAACCGGTCTCGAGGTAGGTGTAGCCAGCCAGACCACTCTCGTAGGCGCGCATCATGTCCTGACTCTCGGCCACGCTCATGCGCTTCAGGCGCACCGCGCGTTCAACCTCCCGGCGAATCTCGGCGGCCAGTTTGGTGGCGTCGTACTGCACATACTGCAGCACCTCGCGCACCGTGTCGCCCTCGACGATCTCGTCGATCCACCACTGGCCGTTCTCGTCAAGACGAACATGGGCCACATTGGTGTCGCCGAAGAGATTGTGCAGGTCTCCCAGCGTTTCCTGATAGGCGCCGACCAGGAAAGCCCCGAGGTAGTACTGCTCCCCTTCCTCGAAGTCGTGCAGTTCGAGGCACTTCTTTACGTCGTGGTCGTCGACGAAGCGTTCGATCTTGCCATCGGAGTCGCAGGTCAAGTCGGCCAGAGTTGCGAAACGGGTCGGCTTCTCGTTCAATCGGTGAATGGGCAGGATCGGGAACAGCTGATGGATCGCCCAGATGTCGGGCAGGCTCTGGAAGATCGACAGGTTGCAGAAATAGGTGTCGCTGAGGTTGGTTTCCAGATCGGCCAGATCCTCCGGCACGCTGTGCATGTCGCGGCACTTGTCGCGGATGCGGGCGCAGGTGGCGTAGAAGAGTCGCTCGGCGAGGGCCCGGTGCTCCAGACTCATGTAGCCGACGCCGAAGAGTCGGATCGACTCATCGCGGGCCTCCAGCGCATCGTGGTAGCACTCCAGCAGGCGCCGCTCAGAGATGTTGCGGCAGGTGTCCCACAGATCGACCAGCGGGCGTGGCAGTTCGGTTTCTCCTTCGGCCGGCGGCGGCAGGCCGGGGGGCAGGGTCACCCGATCGGGCCGGTTGGCCCCCAGAACATCGAAGATCAGCACGCTCTGCTGGGCGACCATTGCCCGCCCGCTCTCGGTGACGATGGTCGGATGTTCGATTCCCTCCTCATCGCAAACTGACATGACCTTGTAGACCACGCTGCTGGCGTACTCCTGCAGGGTGTAGTTGGTGGAGAACTCGAAGCTGGTCTGGCTGCCGTCGTAGTCGATGCCCAGCCCGCCGCCGACATCGAGGTACTGCATCCCGGCCCCCATGCGCTTCAGATTGGCATAGACGCGGGCCAGTTCGCTCACCCCCTGGGTCACATTGCGGATGTCGTGAATCTGGCTGCCCATGTGGCAATGGAGCAACTGGAGGCAATCGGCCATGCCGCGGCTGCGCAACACTTCCAGCACCTCCAGCACTTCGGTCAGCGACAGGCCGAACTTGGCCTTCACTCCCGAGGAATGCCGCCAACGGCCCGCGCCGGTGGCCGACAGATTTACCCGCACGCCAAGCCGCGGGCGCACCCCGTAGCGCTCGGCGGCTTCCAGCACCAGCCGGAGTTCCGACAGATTCTCAATGACCGGAATGATGTTGCGCCCCAGCTTGGCGGCCAGCGTTACGAACTCGATGTAGCGGTCTTCCTTGAAGCCGTTGCAGAC
>SYPI01000183.1 GCA_005804005.1 Planctomycetia bacterium | reverse complement strand
ATCATGCCCGGCAAGGTCAACCCCACCCAATCGGAGTCAATGACTATGGTCTGCGTGCAGGTCATGGGTAACAACGCCGCGGTCGCGCTGGCGGGCTCGATGGGCAACTTCGAACTGAATGTGTTCAAGCCGGTCATGGCCCACAACTTCATGCACTCCTGCGCCCTGCTGGCGGGGACCTGTCGGGGATTCGATGAGTTCTGCGCCCGGGGCCTCGGGGTCGATCGCGCCAGAATTGACTGGCTCATGGGCCAGTCGCTGATGCTGGTCACCGCCCTAGCGCCGGTAATCGGCTACGACAAGGCCAGCAAGATTGCCCTGCACGCCCACCACAAGGGCCTGACGCTGCGGGAGGCCGCGCTGGAACTCGGCCATGTCGACCCGGCCACTTTCGACCGGGTGGTGCGACCGGAATCAATGGTCAAGCCCGGCTAGGAACCAGGCGAAACCCCGATTCCCCCCGGTAGAGGGTCCGAACCCCCGCCGACCGGCCAATGATGTCCGGGAACCCCGATGCGAACTGAGGACCTCTTCGACATTCTTGTCCGCCAGCACGCCGAGATGCTGACCGCCTACCTGCGATCACTGGCCTTCGACGAATCGCTGGTGGATGATGTGTTTCAGGAAACGCTGGTCACCGCCTGGCGCCGCCTGGATGAGTTTGATCGCAAGCGGCCATTCGGCCCATGGCTGAGGGGAATCGGCAGAAACACACTGCTGGCCAAGGCCCGGGCCCGCAAGCGTTACTCCGCACACATCGATGTCCTGCTCGAGCGCCGCATCGCCGAGCAGGTCAGTCGCGCCGAGTCGCGATCCGGGGACACCTTCGCCGAGCGGCTGAACGAACTGCGGGATTGCGTTGGCCGACTGGCCGAGGACCACCGCACCGCAGTGGATCTGGTCTATCTGCGCGGTTTGGATACAACCAAGGCGGCCGAGGTCACCGGACTCACCGAGGAGACCTTTCGCAAGCGGCTATACCGCGCTCGACTGGCGCTGGCCGAATGCCTGCGGGGCAAGGGCGTGATCGAAGGTGTGCCAGCGTGAACCGCCCTACTCCCGAGCCCGACCGCCAGTTCGCCACTGACCTTGATCGCGGCGCGGCAGCCGACTCCCCAGCCCGCTGCGCCGATTCGCTGACGGTGCACGGATTCCTCTCGCTGCTTCGGCCGGGAGAGGCGGCCGAGATCGATCGCCGTGTCGATCGGGCGATGGCAGAGATCCGCGCTCAGTCTCGTCGGTCCGGCGTTCTGGGTCGCATCGATGTCCGCCGCGTCGCCGGGATCGCCTCACTGGCGGCGCTGGTGGCGCTGGCAATCTTCATCATTCCGGGCACGGGTGAAACGCGAGCATTTGCCACCCTGCAGTCGGTGGTCAAGGCCGGCCGCGATTCGAGCAACCGGGTTTACCAGCTCACGATGGAACGCGGCCCGACGGATCGGACTCAGTCCTCGCGGGCCACACTCGAACTGGGTGAGAGCGGCCGGTATGTCCTGAACATGGACAGCCATTGCATGAGCCCTCAGGCGCTAACGCTCATCGGTGGGCCGGGACCGCATTCGGCTGGCCCTCGGGAGGGGAATCGCTCAGCTCATAAGCCCGAAGGCTCCAAGTTCCGCGGCGATGGACCTCGCGCGGATAGTCATCGTGAGGATGCCCCACGCTGGCACGCTGACGGGGCCACCTGGCGGCGCCACCTTCCGGTCTTCGGTTTCGATGGCCAGTCTCACTGGGTCATCGGCCCAGATGGCCGCACGCGTCAGCGTGCGTCTTCAGCAGCCCCCGACGCCGATTCTCGCAGCGACGACGACGACGACCCGGATCTGCTCATGCTCGGACCGATCCTTGAACGCCTTGAGCGTGGTTACGAGGTTCAACTTGTGCCTCCGGGCGATGGGTCGACGCCGGGAACTATCGTGGTCGAGGCCGTCGCCCGTGGTGCCGCCCCGAGTCGGCGGATGCCCTCTCGGGTGCGGGTGGTGGCCGACTCCAAGAGCTACGAAATCCGCAGCCTCGATGCCCGCTGGGAAGGCTCGGTGCAAGCGAGCCAACTTCGCCGACTCGAGATCGAGCTCCTTGGACCGAGCCAACGCGGTGCGGAGTATTTTTCCTCGGAAGCGCACGAGCCATCTGGCGAGGCAGAAACTACCGACGCCGGGACTTTGTGAAACTTTGCACGATCGTCGGACTAGGGGGCGATCCGTTGCGATTGCCCCCTAAATGGGCTACTTTGATGTCAGGAGCCCAGCGGGATGCGTAGAACTGGATCGTGCACTCTCTGCAAAAGCCTGCGGGCCTTCACAATCGTGGAGCTGCTGATCGTGGTGGCGATCATTGCCCTGCTCATTGGCATGCTGCTGCCAGCGATCGGCAAGGCGCGCGACAGCGCCATGGTCACCAACAGCCTGACCAACCTGCGCAATCTGGCCTCTGCCAACGCGTCCTACGAGGTCGACTGGGACGGTCGGCAGTTCACCAGTAGCCCGGATGACTTCGGCTTCTGGGGAGATTGCGGCAGCTACATCAACGCCAACGCTTGCCTGCCACCCTTGATGGTGGGGTGGGATGGCAACTTCTACTGGAACATCTGGATCGGCAACGCCAGCGACTGCCCACTGGTGACCACTACCTGTGAGAACTGGTATGTGCTGGAGCCCAATGCATGGGACCTGCCCACCCACAGCGGCTTCGGCCTGTGGCGCGGCCCCTCAGTGCAGGCTTTCAACAACTATGTCGGCGGGCGCTACTACGACCGCATCTTCTGGGCGCCCAAAGACAGGATCGGTTTGGAAGAGTGCGAGGCCTATTTCCAGAGCCCAAACGAGTTCACCTACAACGCCGAGTTCGGCCTGCACTTCCCCACCTACTGCTGGAGCCCGGCGGCAATGTGGGCGACCGATGTGCTTTCCGGCCGATACGGGTTCCAGTCACCACAGACTCTGCCCGGCGCCTGGCGGTCACCGTCCTCAAGCATGTCCCTGTTCCCCGAACTGAAGACTCGCATGACCGAGCATTGGTGGCTGCAGAATCAGGACGGCGGGCCGCTTAATGTGAACTTCACTGGGGGCGGATCACAGTGGACCTTCAATCAGGGGATGAACTCCACGCCTGCCACGCTCTACTTCGACGGCCATGTCTCATTGTTGCCAATGGCTTCGTGCATGGCGGCTGATGCTCAGGTGACCAACCAGCAGGCATCAACCAATCTGGCCGAGAAGGGCCTCTGGATGCGCGGCACTCCGTTCGGGACCGCCGGCTATTTCGGCGACCAGGCCTACGACGCCGAGGTGAATACCTCTGCTCATGTGCTAACTACTGACGGAATTCGCGGTCGGGATACCCTCCGGGCCCGCTGACGCAACCTGTTCTCAGAAACCGGGTTCCGGTCGATTCGTGCTGCATGATTTCGCCAGCAGTCCCGTTATCGGACCGCGTATCGCCTCGGGTCGTCCGAGAAGTTTTGACCAAATGAACCTGGTCAGACCGAATCAATGGGTAGGCGCCTCCGCGGCTGGATTGCCTCGGCCGCTCTTGTTGAGCGGACTTCCGCGCCCTTAGCACAGCGGGACAGATCCCCCGCACGGAGATACGCGCATGGATGCATTCAAGACTGTCAAAGGATGGATTCGGGAGTT
>SYPI01000182.1 GCA_005804005.1 Planctomycetia bacterium | reverse complement strand
CCGCAACCAGGCACCGGCATAGTCGTAGTCCAGCAGCGGCTTGGCCGTTTCGAAGGCCTTGGCCAGCGCCCCCGGCAAGGCGAGCACCAGTTCATCAGCCGCTACCACCAATCCCACCAGCAGAGCCAGCAGGAAAACCAGGCTGGTGGAGACACCGTTGAATCGCGCCAATAGTTGTTCGGCTGCCCAGCCCGGAACCAGACCAGCCTCTGAGCCGGCCAGTGGGCCGAGGTTTGGGAACCAGGTGGCGTGCAGGCCACCGAAGGCGATCACGGTCAGAATGGCGCCCACGGCGCGAACCCACGGGTGGGTGATGGCGCGACCGGATGCCACGACCGCCAGGGCGTACCCGCTCAGGAGTAGCGGGATCCACAATCCGAAGCCGAACATCTCATAGAAGTTCCAGGCCACGGCGGCGCCGATCCGCCCGTTGATGTTGGCTGGCGGATTGTTGTGCAGAGCGACTACCGAACTCGGCCAGTCGGCGCTGTCGAACGAGACCAAACAGACGGCCAGCCACAGCCAGAC
Organism: Planctomycetia bacterium; assembly: GCA_005804005.1. GTDB lineage: Bacteria > Planctomycetota > Phycisphaerae > Phycisphaerales > SM1A02 > SYPI01. The sequence goes on along the minus strand of SYPI01000182.1, from coordinate 2,152 downwards.
CGCGGCGGCGCTGAGCCACCAAACTCTCTGCTTCCAGGTTGCTGCGGGGAGGCCTCGGTTGGCAGCCCCTCGTTGAGGGCGTACCACCGCCGTCGTTGTCATCCTTGACATGACGCCAGATATCGGCCGAATCGGGCCTCCCCGATGAACGAACGCGCTGGCGGCGTGGCGGCCCCTGCCGGGGTACCCTTTGCGAATGCACTTTCGGCTGATCGATCAGGTTCTGGAATGCGATTCCCAGCGGATCGTGGCAGTGAAGTGCGTGACGGCCGCCGAGGAGTACCTGCAGGACCATTTCCCGGGTTTTCCGGTGCTGCCGGGAGTGTTCATGATTGAGGCCATGACCCAGGCGGCCCGGGAGCTACTCCGGCGTAAGGGCCACGGACGCTGCGTAGCCGGGCGCATCCGCGGGGTGCGCTACGGCTCCTTCGTGCGGCCCGGCGAGAGCCTGCGGGTGGAGGTTGTGCTGGACAAGGAAGTTGACAGATCGTTCGAGTTTCGTGGGACGGGGACGGTTGTGCGAGTCGACGGCACCACCGATACAGCGGTTACCGGGCGGCTTACACTGCGCCCGGTTAGGCTGGCCGCATTGCAGCGGGTGGCTGGCTGAAGTTCACCAAACGCGGGCATTGGAGGTCCTTTCGATATGGCGATGAGCGCAGATGAGATTTTCAAGAGTGTCCAGGGAGTTCTCTGCGAGACGCTTATGGTTGATGAGGACGAAGTGACTCCGGAGGCATCGCTGGTCAAGGACCTCGGCGCCGAGAGCATCGACTTCCTCGACATCGTCTTCCGCCTGGAGAAGAAGTTTTCCTTCAAGATCCAGCAGGGGGAACTCTTCACCGAGAATGTGATGAGCAACCCGGCGTTCGTGGTCGATGGAAAGTTCACCGATTCCGGGATGAAGATGCTGCGCGAGAAGATGCCGCATCTGGACTTCTCCGGCTTTGATGCCGACCGACGGGTCGACGCCCTCTCCGAACTTTTCACAGTGAATGCCCTATGCGAGTTCGTCAAGCGCAAGTTGGCAACCCCACAGGCTGGCGCTCCCGCCTGAGAGGCAACCGGTGCGCTGGCTCTGGATCGACAGCGTGGTCGCCTTCGAGCCAGAGCGGCGCATGGCGGCGGTGAAGAATGTCTCGCTGGCCGAGGAACATCTGCACGATCACTTTCCGCCGGAAGGGGAGTTGCCCGCTCAGCCGATCATGCCCGCGTCATTGATCCTTGAGGGCATGGCGCAGACGGCCGGGATTCTGGTGGGCAGCGTGAACGCCTTCCGTGAAAAGGTGATTCTGGCCAAGGTGGCGCTTTTCGAGATGGATGAGGATGTGGTTGCCGGGCAGTGCCTCCGCTACGACGCGCACATTGAGCGGCTTGATCCGGCTGGTGCCGCCGCCGAGGGCACGATTGAGCGGCTTGATCACCGCGATGGTGAGTGGCGCTCAATCGGCCGCGCTTCGCTGATGTTCAGCCACATTGACCAGAACCGGGCTGGCGTCGAATTCCCGGAGCACAACTTCGTGTTTGGACCGAATTTTCGAGTGATTCTCGAGTCGAGCGGGCTGTCGCGGTTCATTACCCCGTCCCAAGCGCCGCCTTCAGCCAAGAATTGACCTGTTCCAGTGTGCCGTGCAACGAGGGCTCGCCGCTGGAGCCCAACACCGGCGGGTGCTCTGCAGCCTCGCTTGCCGCGGGCCAACTGATTACTAGTGACGTCTCGGCCCGGGTGCGGGCGGCGTTGGAGAACACCTCGGCGGTGGCGTCAGGGTTGGTGGTCTGGGTTCTCTCGCTCGGCACACCAACGATTGTGTGGGTCAGCGCCTCACAAGTGTCCTTCGCCGCGCGTGCACGGGCGAACTCCTCGACCGATACTGGAAACCGCCCCTGCGCGTCGCGATAGCAGAGCAACTCCCACGCGGTGCGGCGCAGGGTCGCGTCCATGGCCCGAGCGCGCTGGCGGACATCAGCGGTGACCAGCCAGCCGCCGATCACCGCGGCGGCGGTGGCCAAAGCAAAGATGGCCACCATGGCATGCACCAGGCGGCGCGAGGCGATTGGTGCTGCTGGGATCTCGTCGGAGTCGTCGCCGCTGGCGCTCACTGCCGCATGCCTTCGTACTTGAGGCGTTCCTTGCGCACCCGTGGATCAGCCT
>SYPI01000181.1 GCA_005804005.1 Planctomycetia bacterium | reverse complement strand
CGTCTCAACCAGGTTGGGCACTAGATCATGCCGCCGCTTCAGTTGAATGTCGATGGCGCTGAAGGCGGTATCGCAGGCGATCCGCAGCCGCTGAAGGCTGTTGTAAAGGCCGATGGCCCAAGCCACCACCACGATCGCCACAACCGCTCCCGCGCAGATCAATCCACCAAGCAACCAGAGGCCGGTCATGGGCAGATCCCTTCTGTGCGCGACTGTGACTCCACGGCATCGAGGAAGGAGTCCAGACTCAGGTAGTCGGGAAACACCGCACTCGCGCCTGCCCGTCGGAGCGTCTTGGCGCGCGCACCGACGCCCAGACCGACAAAACCGTACCCGACCTTGCGGGCCGCGTCGACATCCCAGGCGCCATCACCGACATAGACGCCACGGCGTGGCAAGCCGCGGGCATCCGGCGTCGGAGCAACCAGGCCGACGGGCAACCGAGTTGCGGCAATGCGAATAATCTCCTCGCGGGCGTGCGCATCCTCGGCGAAGGCGCAGGCGCGCACTCCCGTCGGCCGTACCTGCTCACTCACTCTGCCGCACTCCTTCAGAACCGGCGGCGAATCCCAAGTGAACCCCCCCCGCTCAAGTTTCAGGCAGGCGGTCGGACTCCAACCCCCCGAAGCGATCGCCACAGTCCAACCCCCGCGAACCAGCGCAGCGATTGCCGTGATCGCTCCGGGGATCTGACGGAACTGGTCCTGCGGCGCCTGCTCTAGGAGCGCCCCGAACCGCCTGCGCACCAGATCCAAATCGGCGCGCGTGGCGGAGCGGCCCAGTCGCTCCTGAATCAGGTGACTGCAAATGGCTTCGTCGGTGGAGTGCGGGTAGGCGCCCCAGTCAGTCGAGATGTCGGTGATACCCAGCACCTGACGGATGGCCTCGGCGTAGTGACTCTCGTCCACCTCCTGCGTGGCCGTGAGCGTTCCGTCGATGTCGAAGATCACCAGTCCCATTACTCGCCAAGGTAACGGTCTGCGGCACTGCCGCTCAGTTCCAACTCAATCCCTTGGGCCACTGCGACCATGACTGGAGATGCGCCTGTGAGAAGAAACACCCCAGCCGCCGGACATGCTCCAGCATGAGCCGGGCGCGCACCGCAGTCTCGGGCTCCTCCAGCAGGCGGTAGCGCGCCTCGGGCTCCAGCACGAACTGTGACGCCAGCACATCCACTGCCCAGGCACGGGACACTTTGGCGACGGCCCGGCGCATGCCACGCGCCGCGCGCATGTGCTGCATCGGCTCGGTGTCCAGTATCTCCAGCGCCGATTCGACCGCTCGCCGCACGATGCGCTTGCTGTCCCCGACGGTTTCCAGCGGCTCGAGCAGTGCGCTGCGGTATGCCCGGCCCCCCGAAGGCTCGATGATTGAACGGATGATTCCACGGCAGACGCCATGCAGCAGGACGCGTTGCAGGGCGTTGCCGACTTCATGTTTCTCCATTACCAGTCCGACGCAAACCGTTCCGCGCAGACGCGGCTGGGCCCGACGCTGCCCCTGCCCGGCGATCGTGGCGGTGGCCACCACCAGAGGCGGCGCGGCGCGGCCCGATGCAGTGGCCCGCAGGGCGCCGGTGATCTGCCGGGTGGCGGCATCGTGCACCAGCAACTGCAACTCGGAGTGTGGCATCAGCACGGAGGCGGGCCCAACAATCAGCGGCACCGGCCGTGAGAAGTCGATCTGCACCGAAAAGGGCACGCCGGAATGCTAGATCGGCGTGGCTACGCTGCACACTGTGACTGCCGTAATGGAAAACCCATGGCCGCTGGCCATCGGCATGGCTGTGCTGGGTCTGCTGCTGGCCGGTCTGTCACTCCAGAGGGGCTCAACTCAGCGACTGGGGCTGGCGGGAGCCTTCCTAGCCGGGGCCGTGGTGGTGGTGCTCTGGTCTCGCTCGGTACTCACCCCCGGCGAGCGAGCCGCGGAGACTGTCCTGCAGTTTGTTCAGGCCTGTGAGCAGGCCAATCTGTCGCTGGCCAGATCACTGGTAGAGAGTCAGGCCACCTTCGGCTACGGCAGCGACGGCCACGATGATCGCCCGCGCAGCGAGATCGACCGGGCGCTTGACTCGATGGGCGAACAGCACCGCGTTGAGGAGAATCAGGTGACCGCCTTCGAGGCACAGACCATCAGCGACGATCTCGGCCGCATTGATGTGACCTGCCGCACCTCGACCACATCCAGCGCCGGGCCAATCTCCAGTCGCTGGATCATTGAAGTGCAGCGCCAGCCGGACGATTCATGGCTAATCCGCCGTATCCTCTTCCGCTCGCTGATGGGCAGCGTGCCGCGTCGTGGCGTTTTCTAGGCGACTCCCCATGAACCTCATTGATCTGCGCAGCGACACGGTCACCAAACCCACGGCCGCGATGTGGGAGGCGATGCGCGCTGCGGAACTAGGCGACGATGTGCTGGGTGATGAACCGACCGTGCAGGCGCTGGAGCGCAAGGTGGCCGCGCTGCTGGGGAAGGAGGCGACGCTGTTCGTGCCCAGCGGAACTCTGGCAAATCAACTGGCCATCCGTTGCGCCACCGAGCCCGGCGACGAAATCCTGGTGCACCGCGACGGCCATGTCATTCACTACGAAACTGGGGCGCCCGCGGCGATCTCCGGCTGCATGATCCAGACCCTCGAAGGCGAGGGAGGCATCTTCGATGCCGAAGCCGTTCGCCGGGCGATTCATCCCGGCGATGTGCACTTCCCGCCAGTGCGCATGGTGATCGTGGAGAACACTCACAATCGCGGCGGCGGAACGCCGTGGTCGCTGGCAGCCTTCACGGCGGTGGCTACTGAGTCACGCCGGCACAACCTGCACATCCATGTCGATGGGGCCCGCCTGTTCAACGCCTGCGGGGCATTGGGATACTCCGGTGCCGAGTTTGCCACCCACGCTGATTCGGTGAGCGTGTGCTTCTCCAAGGGGCTGGGCTGCCCGGTCGGCAGCGCGCTTTGTGGCACCGCGGCGCTCATCAAGCGCGCCAGACGATTCCGCAAGATGCTTGGCGGGGCCATGCGCCAGAGTGGATTGCTCGCCGGGGCGGCCATCTACGCCCTCGACCACAACATCATCCGGCTGAAGGATGACCACGCCAATGCCCGCCGCTTGGCCGCTCACATCGCCAAGATCCAGGGCCTGACCATCGAGCGCGCCCCCGAACTGACCCCCACCAACATGGTCTTCTTTCGCGTCGCCCCAGCCCTCGGCGATGCCGAAGCATTCTGCGCCGCCGCTGAACGCGCCGGGGTCCGCCTGATCGGCATGGGACCGGATCGAGTCCGAGCGGTCACCCACCTCGATGTCTCAAGCGCGGCGATCGATCAGGCGGCGGACGTTCTGAGTCAGGTCGCCGCCGCGAGGTGAGTACGATTCGTCCCCCATGATGGACGAACGCCTTCGGCTCTTGGCCCGCAACCTGGTTCGCCGTTCAGTCAGCTTGAAACGCGCCGAGCACCTGCTCATTGAGACCTTCGACTGCCCAGATGAAGTGACGCTGGCGCTCATCGAAGCTGCCCGCGCCGTCGGCGGCCACCCGCATGTCGCCCTGCGCCGCAGCAAAGTCATGCGCGCCCTGCAGCGCGGCGCCGGCGCCGACCAACTCAAGCAGTGGGCGGCCTCGGACCTTGACCGCATGAAGCGTATGGACTGCTACATCGCCATCCGCGGGGCGAATAACGCCGCCGAGCTTTCCGACGTTCCAGCCGCAGATGCCAAGGCCATGGGTCAGCACTACGCCACTCCCGTTCACTTCCAGCAGCGGGTGAATCACACTCGCTGGTGCGTGCTGCGCTGGCCATCGCCTTCGATGGCGCAGTTGGCCAATCAGTCCACCGAGGCCTTCGAGCGCTTCTACTTCGATGTCTGCAACCTCGACTACGGGCACATGCGCCGTCAGGCCATGGCGCTGGTGCGGCGCATGAAGCGCACCCGCGCGGTGCACATCCTCGGACCCGGCGACACCGACCTGCGCTTCTCCATCAAGGGCATCGGTGTGGTCCCCTGCTGCGGCGACCGCAATATTCCCGACGGCGAGGTCTACACCGCACCGGTACGCGACAGCGTGGAGGGCGTGGTGCACTACAACACGCCGACCATCTACAACGGGTCGAGTTTCACTGGCGTGCGTCTGGTGTTCCGCCGCGGCAAGGTGGTGGAGGCGACAGCCGATCAGGGAGATCCGGCAGCCCTGCGGGCCATCTTCGACAGCGACGCCGGGGCGCGGTATGTCGGCGAGTTTGCCATCGGCTTCAACCCACACATCCACGAGCCGATGAAGGACATTCTGTTCGATGAGAAGATCGCCGGCAGCTTCCATTTCACTCCCGGCAATGCCTACGAGGAAGCTGACAACGGCAATCGCAGCCGAGTGCACTGGGATCTAGTGGCCATCCAGCGGCCAGATCACGGCGGCGGAACCATCTCATTCGACGGCACGGTGATCCGGCGCGACGGCGAGTTCATCGCCCCCGACCTGAAGGGGCTGAACCCGAAAAACCTCCTGCGCGCGCTTTAGCCATTGGATGCGACTCCAGCGGCAGCTACGATTCAGCCCAGTTCAGCCATGAAACTCATCTCCAACATGCTGCGGGTCGGAATCGTGCTGGTCGCCCTAGCAATGATCGGCTGCGAGGATGACTCCGCCGACCACCCGACGGTAACCAAGAACACACCAACCGCCCCCGCCCCAGAAGCTGGCAAGCCCTCCGCCCCGGAGCGCTCCGGGATTCTGGATGTGCCCACTGGCGGCAGCAGTTCGGTTCCCGGCAAGGCGCGCGATGCGGTCAGCCGCACAGTCGACAAGATGAAAGAGCGCGACAAGGCAATCCAGAAGCAGATCGACGACATGCCCTGAGTGCGGCGCGAAGTCGCTCAAGTCGGGCGCTGCTGCGATCGCTCCATGTGCCGCACCACCTGCTCGACCACCGTCTTCTGGTGAGCCGGGCGGAACGAAAAATCGAATGACACGCCGGCGTAGGTCCGCTGGGTGCTGTCGAGGTGCGTATGCACTACCTTGCCGGTGGCCACCACTGGCAACGGATCCGACTTCTCAAGGGGAATGCAGAACCAGAACAGGCGGTGACGGGTGAGGGCGCTGGCATCCACCGGCTCAACCCGGATGCCGATGCCACCGCCGCCGACATTCATCAGCGTGGCAGTGAACTTCGGGCCAACTGTCGGCAATGGCTGCGTGCCCGGCGGGGCCGTTCGCCCGGCCTCCGCAGCGGCAAATGCTGCGTCATTCCACTCTTCAACGCGGGCCACCGACTTGGCGTCCAAGAGCGGGTAGACCTCGACCTCCGGCAGATTCAGCCCGCCGACTTCGAAACGAGTGAAGCGCCGCAAACAACGCTCCACCTCGTCGGGCAACTCGAGGCGCATGGCCTCGACTCGCCCGGCTGGCTCGCCGGAGAGTTTGCACGACCGAAACTTCCAGCGGTTCTGACCGATGGTGATGGCGCCAACCAGCGGCGCGCCGTCTTCGATGTGAATGGTCCGACCCAGCGCCGATGGCGCTTCCACCACCACGCAGTCCTCGAGCAGCGAGACGATGCGCAGACGGAACACAAGGTCGGCGCTGCTGACATGCTCGGCCGGATCATGGCCGCTGGCCCCCTGCCGCGCCACGGCAATCTCCAGCGTGCCACCGCGCTCGAAAACCTGTTGCATGCTGCGGCGCCACTCGGTGGTCCGCGATCTATTGGCCGGCATGGTCGGGAGTGTACGCCGCAGCACTCAGCGGCCGGTTGGTGAGACCCCGAACTCCTGCGCCTGCTTGTGCAGCCGGTCGGCGTCGTCCTGGCTGGGGAACCGGCCCTCGGCCCCCGGGGCCAACTCGATCGCCAGCCAGCGCGCCTTGGCCTGCGGCGGCAGAATGATGTCCACCTCGCAGCCGCCGTAGCCGCCGCGTGACGCGCGCAACCGCCAACGCTCGTCCAGCCACCCGGCACCGGTGGCGGCGATGTCCAGAATGAACGAGCCGTCCGCCGCCGACGTCGTCTCGGCGACCAGTTCCCGGCTCAGCTTGTCCGGATCGCGAAACAGTTGAATGCGCGCGCCGCTTATCCCCTCACCTTCCGGTTCGCCGGCCACCACCGAGGCATTGCTGGAAAGCGCCTCGGTCACCCGCCCGGCGATGGAGTATCCGCAGCCGCCGAGCCAGAAGAGCCCAGTGGCGGCGATCACACTCAGAGCGGTTGTCCGAATCCGGCTCACGGGCCCAACATCCTCCACACTCCCATTAGTACGGTCAAGCCGATCAGCCCGAATGCGGCGATGAGTCCCCCGCGGACCATGAATCGGCCGAAGCTCCGGACGTTGCCGCCCAGTTTCCCCAGCCGGACTGCCTCGGCATCCTCGTCACCCACATCGACCGAGTCCCAGTCGACGCTGCTGGCGATGTAGCGGTGCAATCGCAATGCGCCGCGGGCCCGCTCCTCGTCCTCGGGGCGCACCTGCACTGGAACACCGCCCAAGGCCTGCGCGGCGAGGTCGAAGCCCAGCATCGATATGGCCGTCGGGAAGACCACCGCGTCGATCCCGGCCTCCTCGAGCACTGACGACACCGTGCGCGCTTCGAACTCCGACGCCGCAGAGAACACGGTCACCAGCCCGTCAGAACTCATGCCTCGGCCTCCCGCTCGCGCAGTGAATCTACGGCCGAGAGCAATTCGTCCGGGTCCCACGGGCCGAATGGCCCGCCGGGTACTGGCAGGTCGGCGCGCCAATCCAGAACTTCCCCGCGCGCCAGTCGGCGCATCGGTCCATCGCCCTCGGTTGGCCGCACGCGCACGCTGTCGCCTTCGATCCCCTCCACCCGCCACCAGCGCTGAGTGCCCGGCGGACTGGCGCCATCGTCGCTGGCTTCCTCGACATCGGCCGCCTGCACCAGAAACGCCCGCTGGGCGACGGCCTGCCATCGTGGATGACCGTCGGCAGCCAGCGATGCGAAGGCCATGGCAAATGTTGGATACGACCGGCGGGCCCGCACAATGAGTTGCCTCCGCGCGGCGTGACAAACGAACACCGGCGCCTCGCCGACGGCCAGCGCCTCAATCAACGCCAGCGGGCACGGCGCCCCCGTCTCGCCATCACAGAGCGTAGCCCGCGGCAGAAGCGCATCGAATGCCGACTGCTCCGCCGCCTTCCGCCACTTGGCTGACCCGGGCGCTTTGGGTGGCAAGGCGGCGACCACCT
>SYPI01000180.1 GCA_005804005.1 Planctomycetia bacterium | reverse complement strand
GGTGCGCGCCACGGCGGTGCGCGCCTGCCGCTCCCACTGCACAACGCTGGGGAGAATGCGGTCTTGGAACTCGCCTAGCAGGGCCGATTCGGATACTCCCAGCGTCACCTGATTGGAAATCTGGAACAGGTCAGCGATGGCCTCCGAGCCCTCGCCGGCGAAGCCGCGGACGGCCAAATGCAGTTCCTGCGCGGCGCGCTTGACCCGGTCGAGTTGGCCGGCCATACGCAGCCCGGGGAGATGGACCATTGCCGAGATGCGTATGCCGCAGCCGACATTGGTGGGGCAGGCGGTGAGGTAGCCCCAGCGCTCATCGAAGGCCATGTCGAGGTGCTGGCTCAGCAGTCGTTCCATGGCGGTGGCATCGGCAAAGGCGGTCTGCAGGGCGTTGCCCGGTCGCAGCGCCTGCATTCGCAGATGGTCCTCCTCGTTCACCATCACGCTGAGCGTTTCGCTTGGTGATAGGCCGACCGCTCGGGCGCCCTTGGCATCGCAGAAGTTTCTGGAAATGAGGTGGCGCTCAGCCAGCAGGGCGCGTTGGCCCCACGGGGCGTTTTCCAGATCGAGCCAGTGCAACCCGCCGACTGCTCCGGCGGCTTCGCGTGTTGCCCGGATCACCTCGTTTCGTTGCAGCGCCGAAGCCCGCCAGACGAACGGCGTGGCCTGCAGATTGCGGGCCAGCCGCACCCGCACTGAAACAACTACATCACCATCAATGCCGGCCTCGCCTGCCCAAGGCCCGGCGGCGCTCCCGTCGCTGGCGGCGGCATCCCGCATCATGCGCCCCCAGCCGGGTCATGGCCGCGCAGTTCATCGCGAAGCCGAGCCGCCTGCTCATACTGCTCCTGCACGATGGCTGCCTCGAGCGCTTTGAGCAGCGACTGTCGTCGGGCCCGGATGGCCGCGCCGGCCGACTCTCCCGGCGGGGTGACTCCGATATGAGCCTGCGCGCCGGCCTGCGAAGCCTGAATCACCTGCGCCAGAAACTCACCGAAGGCGGCGTAGCAAGCGGGGCAACCCAAGAGGGCCGCCTTGCGGTACTCGGCGATAGTGAGTCCGCAACTGGGGCAGCGCCCCTCTGGTTCAGCGGCGGCGCTGGTGCTCTTCAGGGTGACCTTGACCTTGGCTACCGGCGCGCCCATTCCCAATGCGGTCACTGCCAGTCCACGCTGCAGGGCGTGCCCCTGACAGAGATGCTCGGTGTGCGGCACCTTGTTACGGATTACGGTGTGATGCACCACCGCCTCGTTGTCGCAGAGATCACACTTCATGACGCCTACGGGCAAGTGTATTACCACCGGCCGCGGGTGCGCATCTGGTTGGCCTCACCGCGACGCGCTGCGCAGCAATCCGACGGTGGAAATCAACGCCACTGCGGCTTCAATCGTCAAACTGGTGCTGGCGTCACTGAGGGATGCCCGGGGGTCAGGGTGGCACTCCAGGAATAGAGCATCGACACCCGCGGCCACCGCGGCGCGGGCCAGCAGGGCCGATCGCTCCGGTCGTCCGCCGGTGGTGGTTCCGTCGGCGCCGGGGAGTTGTGTGGAATGGGTGACATCGAAACACACCGGGGCGCCCAGTTCCATCAGGTCGCCCAAGCCGATGAAGTCGGTCACCAGTCGGTGGTAGCCAAAGAATGTCCCGCGTTCGGTGATCATGCGCTGCTGGCAGCCACCCTCGCCAAGTTTCGCCAGCACATTGCGCATCTCAGCCGGGGCCATGAACTGCCCCTTCTTGACATTCACGGGGCGGCCGGTCGCCGCCGCCGCCGCCAGCAAGTCGGTCTGGCGGCAAAGGAAGGCCGGGAGCTGCAGAAGGGCGACCGCCGTTGCGGCGCGGGCTGCCTGATCGGGCTGGTGAATGTCAGTGAGGGTCGGCACGCCGAGGCGCGCGCCGATTTGGGACAGTTGGTCGCAGCCGCGGTCCACACCCGGACCACGGGCGCTCTTCAGGCTGGAGCGGTTGGCTTTGTCGAAACTGGCCTTGAACACATAGGCCGCCCCGGCGGCTCGGCAGCACTCGCTCAGCGCCGTGCCAATCTGCAAGCAGATTTCCATCGATTCCAGCACGCACGGCCCGCCAATGACCAGCAGGGGCCCGCGATCGGCGGAGTTCGACCCAAAGAAGCGGGTCGGGTCGAACAGGCTGTTGGCGCGAAGCATGGGCATTTGGGGCAATCCGGACTTCGGACGCCCCGATTTGTAACCGATGTTTGAGGCGACCGCCCCTTCGGGCGGAAGGAGGCCATTCTTTGGATCACAGCAAGGGCACCCCGGAAGCGTTCGGCGAGAAGATACTGAGTTTGCTGCGCAACCAGTTCCCCGGCAGGCGATGCGATCTGGAGGCCCCACTGCGCCTCAGCATCGACGGTCGGGTGTTGGTGCTGGACAATCTGCTGCGCATGGTGCGCCAGAATCCGGAATCGAGTGAGGAGACGATTCGCAACTACCTCGATCGCGTTTTGGGAGCTCAGGCTGCGGCGGCGGTTTCGCTGCCATTGGCGTTGGCCCGGCCCCGCATCATGCCGCGCATTCAGCCAGTGTCGATGTTCGACGACCTTGATCGCGGACAGGTGGCCCACGTGCCGTTCGTCAATGACACGGTGGTGGTGTTCGTCCTTGACCTGCCCGACCTGACCGTCACTCTCTCGACCGAGCAGGCAGTGCGCTGGCGGCTGGCCCCCGAAGATCTTGAGACCATCGCCCGGCAGAACCTTGACGCCTACGGTGGCGAGATTTCGGCGCGAATGGTGGCTTCAAATGAAGGCGGACGGGCGGCGGTGCTGGCCACGCACGACGGCTACGACGCTTCCCGGCTGTTGATGAACACCCTCCATCAGACCCTTTCGCCGCAACTCGGCCAGGACTTTTATGTGGCCGCGCCAGCCCGCGATGTACTGGTGGCCATGAGTTGCCGCCCGGATGGATTTGTGCGGCGGGTCCTAGATCGGGTGGAGCGCGACTTCAAGACCATGCCGTACCCGATCACCGATCGACTGTTCGTGGTCACCCGCGACGGAGTCGCCGGGACAGCCCGAGCGGCCTAAGCCTTCTGGAAGCTGGCGCCGCTGGCGAGGTAGAAGTTGATCAGTTCGCCACTGCTGAAATCAGAGGCGGCCTGATCGGCGGGAACAGTCAGCCAGATCGGCACCACGGCGTTGAGGAGGATGCGGTCAGTGTGGGTGTCAGTAGCCAGCACGCGGCCCTGAACGATTCGCGGAGTGCCATCAACCGGTTCGATGAACACTCCGCCGGCGCGGGCGCGGTGCAGCCGAAGCGCGGTGCCGTGAACGATGCCATGCGCGACTCGGCCGATGGTCAGGCCATCGCTGGCGGCGCAGGTCAGGTCGAGGTGGTACGAGGTGCCCTCGATGGCCACTCGAACTGCTCCGGGGCGGACTGATTCGATCACGACCGCGGCGACATCCACTGCTGAGGAAGGGGAACTCATCTCCGTGAGGATAGTGCCGCGCCCTGCTTCAGGAAGCTGCCCAGAAGGCGCGGGCCGTCAACGGT
>SYPI01000179.1 GCA_005804005.1 Planctomycetia bacterium | reverse complement strand
GCCGTTCAAGGTGCGGGACCTCTCGCCTGAGACGGTGGCCTTCGGTCGCAAAGAGATCGAGCTGGCCGAACATGAAATGCCCGGCCTGATGGCGCTGCGCGCCGAGTTTGCCGGCAAGGCGCCGCTGAAGGGGGCGCGCATCAGCGGCAGCCTGCACATGACTGTGCAGACCGCGGTGCTCATCGAGACTCTGGTCGATCTGGGAGCGCAGGTGCGCTGGGCCAGTTGCAACATCTTCTCCACTCAGGATCATGCCGCCGCGGCGGTGGCGGTGGGCCGGGGCGGAACGCCGCAGGCGCCCCGAGGAGTGCCGGTGTTCGCCTGGAAGGGTGAGACGCTGGCCGAGTACTGGTGGTGCACATTCCAGGCGGCAAACTGGCCCGATGGCCAGGCGCCAACACTGCTGCTCGATGACGGCGGGGACCTGACGCTGCTCATTCACAAGGGCTGGGCTTTCGAAAAGGCTGGCGCCATTCCGGCGGTACGCCCGGAAGACTCCGAGGAATGGCGGGTCATTCTCAATCTCATTCAGGCCATCCGTACTGCCGAGCCGGGGTACTTCGCCCGCTGCGCCCCGGGCATTCGCGGGGTGAGCGAAGAGACCACCACGGGTGTGCATCGGCTGCTGCAGATGGAGCAGGCTGGGGAACTGCTCTTCCCGGCCATCAATGTGAACGACTCGGTTACTAAGTCGAAGTTCGACAACCTCTACGGCTGTCGGCACTCCTGTGTCGACGGGATCATGCGCGCCACCGATGTGATGCTGGCGGGCAAGGTGGCCGTGGTCTGCGGTTTCGGAGAGGTCGGCAAGGGTTGTGCGCAGGCCTTGCGCGGGCAGGGCTGCCGGGTGAAGGTGACCGAGGTCGACCCGATCTGCGCCCTGCAGGCGGCTATGGAGGGATACGAAGTCGTCACTTTGGAGGACGCCATCGGCGAGGCCGATGTCTTCGTGACGGCCACCGGCAACTGCGATGTGATCACTGCTGACCACATGCAGAAGATGAAGGACAAGGCCATAGTCGGCAACATCGGTCACTTCGATAACGAGATCGACATGGCCGGCCTCGAGCGCCTCCGCGGTGGCCGCCGGGTGCGCATCAAGCCACAGGTCGATGAGTGGGTGCTGCCAAGTGGCCGCTCAATCATCATTTTGGCCGAGGGCCGCCTGCTGAATCTCGGCTGCGCCACCGGCCACCCCAGCTTCGTGATGAGCAGTTCATTCACCAATCAGGTGATGGCCCAGGTTGAACTGCATGCCAAGGCCGAGTCGTATGGCAAGCGGGTGCTGACGCTGCCCAAACTGCTCGATGAGCGGGTCGCCCGCCTGCATCTGGACAAGCTGGGGGTGCGATTGAGCACCATGACCGACAAGCAGTCGGCCTACACCGGCATTCCCAAGGCGGGGCCGTACAAGCACGATCACTACCGTTACTAGCCAGCGGCGGGGCCAACGGCCCGCCGGCGCGCTGGCTTGCCGCTAGACTTCCGCCCCTCAATGGCGAAGGTGAAACGCAATCGGACAAAGTGGCGGACCGCCCGCACCAGCGACCCACTGGAACTCTACGAACTGGCTGTCCAGTCGCCCGATGCCGAGGTGCGCATGGTCGATCGGGTCTGGAAGCACTTTGGCCGCCCCGGGCTGCCGCACTCCCTGCGCGAGGACTTCGCCGGGACCTGCGCCATCTCCGCGGAGTGGATCCGCCGCCGGGCCACCAACTCCGCACTTTGCATCGACCTCGATCCGGCGGTTCTGTCTTGGGCGCGGCGGCACCATCTGTCGAAACTCACCCCGGCCCAGAGACGGCGCATCACTCTGCGGCGGGCCGATGTATGCAGTGCCAATGGCGGCCCGGTCGATGCCATCGCGGCGCTGAACTTCTCGTACTTCATTCACAAGTCCCGCCGGGCGCTGGTGGATTACTTCCGCCACATCTACGGCCAGCTCGGTCCCAATGGCGTGCTGCTGCTGGATGCCTACGGCGGGGCCGACTCGTTCCTGGAGTTGACGGAACGCCGCAGTCTGGATGGGTTCCGCTACCTGTGGGAAACGCTCCGCTACAACCCCATCAGTGGCGAAGTGCACATGGCGATTCACTTCGAGTTCCCAGATGGAACCGCGCTGCGCCGGGCCTTCACCTATGACTGGCGGCTGTGGTCGATTCCCGAAGTCACCGAAGCGCTGGCTGAGGCGGGGTTCCGCCGCAGCGTCACTTTCTGGGAGGGCACCGACCGGCGTACCGGTTCGGGCAATGGTCACTTCCGACCGAGCACCCGCGGCGAAGCATGCGAGGGCTGGGTGGCCTACATCGCGGCCGCGCGCTGACCCATACGATCCGAACTAATGCTGCGGGCCATCGCCCCATCCAACTCACTGGCCGAAAGAGTGACCGCCACGCTGCCGCGCGTCGCGCAAGTGTTCGAGTCGCAACTCTCCAGCGAACTTGCGGCGGTGAACGAACTCTGCCGCCATGTCGAGCGCTACCGCGGCAAGATGCTCCGGCCGATGCTGGTCCTGGCTGGTGGCGGCGTCGGCGGTGCGCCTAGTTGCACCACCTCCCATGTGGTGCTGGCGGCGGTGGTGGAGATGATCCACATGGCCACGCTGGTCCATGATGATGTGCTCGATGAGGCGGAGGTGCGGCGCGGGGGACGGACCCTGAACAGCCTGCGCGGCAATGAAGCCGCAGTGATGCTGGGTGACTATCTGATTTCCAACGCCTTCCACCTCTGCGCTTCGGTGGGTGATTCGTCACTAAATCAGGCCCTCGGCGAAGTGACCAACCGACTCTGTCAGGGTGAACTGCTACAGCTCTCTCTGCGCGGAGAGACCAGCCTCGACGAAGCCACCTACTTCGACATCATCGACCGTAAGACCGCCTCCCTGACCGGCGCATGCTGCGCTCTGGGGGCGCGGCTTTCGGGTGTCGAGTCGAGTACCCAGCAGGCCATGGAGTCGTTCGGCCGCGCGCTGGGGGTGGCATTCCAGATTCAGGATGACCTGCTCGATCTGCTGGGCGAGGAGCGCACGGTGGGCAAGTCGGTGGGACGCGACCTAGCCAAGGGCAAACTCACTCTGCCGGTGGTGCTGCATCTGCGTCAGGCCTCAACTGAGTCAGTGGCGCGCGCGATGGCGGCGATCCGGGGCGCAGACATCAAGGCGCTGGGGGCTGAGGTTCGCGCCTCTGGTGCGGCGGGCCGGGCCGCGGCGCAGGCAGAGGTGCAGGTGCGTCGGGCCAAGGAGGCCATCGCCGTCCTGCCGCACGACGAGGCGCGCGACCTACTCATTTCGCTGGCCGACGCGACGATCAACCGCAGCAGTTAGCCGCGGCGCTTGTTACTTCGCCGAACTCGTCCAGCGCTTGCGCGGCGCGGAATCAGTGGAGCCGCCGCCACCACCCAGGGCGCTGTTGCCGGTGACGATTTCGCGCATGACATCCGCTGAGAGTCCATTGGGGTGGCCCTGCCAGCGCACCACGCCGTCACTGCTCATCACGAAGACCGAGGGAATCCCAGTTACACCGAAGCTGCGCTTCATCCGGCCTTGAGTGTCGGTCGCCAAGGCGTACTTGAACTGTGATTCGCGCAGGCGGTATCGCTCGCAGCCAGCCTCGAAGTTCGAGTTCGTCTCATCGGTGACGCCGACACAGCAGATGTCGTTTCGGAAGCTGGCCTGCAACTCATTCATGTGTGGGATGGCGGCTCGACATGGCGGGCACCAAGTCGCCCAAAAGTCGAGGACCAGCACTTTGCCGGTCGGGTCTGGCTGCGACGTGAACCACTGTTCAACCACGAAGTCTGGCATGGCCTTGCCGATCCAATTCCCGGTGGCCTGCGGGAACTGCGCCTGAGTAGGGGGCCGGACGGCTGCCCCGTCTGGCCGATGCCGCGGGCCAGCCTCGGCATCAAGCGTTTCCTCGCCGAGCGCCTTGGTGCCTTCTTTGATTCCCAGTCGGGTGAGACCGGCGTAACGGACATTGCCGTCGCGGCCCACTAGCAGGTTGACCGGCCGCCGGTAGATGCCCAGCGCATCGCACCAGTCACCATCGTGATCAATCAGCACTGGCACCGGTGGGGGTGACTTCTCCACCAGCTTCTCGAATTCCTCGTCGCCGTCGGGAGTATGGATTCCGATGATCAGCACCGACTCAGCGGCGCCGTTCCCGGCGCGTTCCAGAGTGGCCCGCCAGCCGCTGGTCTTGCTGGTGAAACTTTGGAACAGGACAACCTTGCCAGCCCACTCTTCCGGCCCGCGCGTCCCGACGAACTGAACGCTCGCGCCCGGGGCGGGAACTTCCCAGCCAATGGCGGCATCAAGCGCCTGCCGATCCGCCGACGGCAACTTTTCCAGCCACTTCTCCTTTGGCGGGATCGGTGGCGCGGCGGGCTCTTCCCTCGCCGGGGCAACTGCTGGCGCGGGCGGGGTTGGCGTTGCGCCCTGCGGATTGTTTGGGCGGCTGCCTTCGCCCTCATCCTGATCATCCATCGGCACCGGGGCCTTGGGCGGATCGGCTGCTGCTGGTGGAGCATCTGGTGCGGCGGCTGGCTCCTGCGGGGCGCCAACCGGCTCGAGCGTCGACGGCGGGCGCTGGCCGGTGCCAAAGCCCTGCCCGCTCGCAGACGGGCACAAACCGGTCAATCCAGAAACCACGAACAGGGCGATGAGCGGGGCTGGTTGTCGCATGAAGTGCTCCTTGAAATCCGAGTGGATGCTACGGTCGGAGTTCAGCGCTACGCAGCGGAGATGGTCACCTTTTCCAGTGGTAGTTGTCGATCAGCCGAACGGCGCCCAACCTTGCGGCGATGAGCATTCGCTCGCCGCCGGTCAGCCGCGAGACGGCGGCCAGCGTCTCTGAATCCCGCACCACGGAGTACTCGTATTCCAGCTGGTGCTGAAGCAGCACTCGGCGCATCGCCTCCTCGCACTGCCCAGGAGCGTTTTCGGCAAGG
>SYPI01000178.1 GCA_005804005.1 Planctomycetia bacterium | reverse complement strand
GTTGATTCGGCCGCCGAGCGCCTCTGTCGACTGATCCTCGAACTCGCTGGCGGGCAGGTGTGCGGGGCACCGATTCGCGCCGGCGCCCCGGTCGCTCCGCAGGGCGCCGTTGGGATGCGCCTTTCCCGTTGCCGCCGACTGCTGGGCTGGGAAGTGCCCCAATCAGAGGCCAGCGCGGCCCTCGCCGCACTCGGATTCTCGCCGCAAGCCAGCGGTGATGAGATTCGCTGCCAGATTCCCGGGCATCGGCTGGATGTTTCGCGTGAGGTCGACCTGATCGAAGAGGTGGCGCGCCTGCTGGGTCTAGGCCGCGTTCCGATTGCCCAGAGATTGAGTATCCGCGTCGCGCCAGCGCAGCGGTCGGTTGAGGCGCTGCGCGAGGCGCGGCAGTCGCTGGTGGCCAGCGGCTTCGCGGAGTGTGTCGCCCACTCGCTCATCAGCGCGGCCTCTGCCGCGCCTTGGCTGGCCGCCGGTGAGCGGGCCTTGGCCCTTGAGGACGAGCGCGCTGGTGCCGAGGGAACTCTGCGGCCCAGTTTGCTGCCCAGCCTGCTGGGCTTCGCCCGCGCCAACATCGACCGCGGCGCCACTGAAATCCGACTGTTCGAGTCGGCCGCCGCCTTCCGGCTCAAGGGCAATGATCACGAAGAGACCGAGCGCGTCGCCGGTGTGGTGGTCGGTGTGGGTGAGGCGGCAGCGGCGTATCGCCAAGCCCGTGGCGCGGTGGAACTGCTTGTTCGCCGCCTCTGCGGCGCGCAGGCTGTGGTGGAGGTTGCCCCAACTAGGGCTGCGGGGTTGGATTCAGCGGGGGCGATCGTGGCTGCTGGACGCCACCTCGGAGTGGTGGGGATCGTCGCCGCCAGCGCGGCTGCGGTGGCCGGACTCGAAGGGCCTGTTGCGGCGTTTGAACTGCTCACTGCGCCGCTCATTCAGGACTATCCGCCTGTGCCTCTGGCCCAGCAGCCGCCGGCATTCCCGGCGATCGATCGCGATCTGACCGCCATCGTCACCGAGGGGGTGCCGTGGCGGGCGATTCACGCGGCAACATTGGAGTGCGATCTTCCACATCTGGAGGCGGTGGAGTTCGTCACCGTCTGGCGGGGTGCCACACTGGCCGGACGCAAGGCCGTCACCATGCGCCTGCGCTTCCGTGAGAACAGCCGCACCTTGCGCCGCGAGGAAATCGACCCGTTGATTGCCACCCTGTGCACCCATCTGGCAACTGCCGTGGAGGCGCAGTTCCGATCATGAGCGCAACCCAGACATTCGACCAGCCGCTGGGCGCATTTCTGGAGCAACTGGCCTCACGCCAACCGACACCCGGCGGCGGTGCGGCAGCAGCGGTTTGCCTGGCGCAGGCTGCCGCGCTCGGTTCAATGGTGCTGCGCTACACGCTGGGCAAGGAGAAGTTCGCCCAGCACGAGGCCCGCAACTCCGCGGCGCTCCACGCTCTGGACACCGCCCGCGCTGAGTCGCTGGCGCTGGCCGACGCGGATGTGGCCGCCTATGCGACGCTGGATCCATTCCTGCGCCTGCCTGCGGCGGAGCGGGCCGTAGCGCCGGGGTTCTCCGTCGCAGTTGAGACCGCCCTGGCGGCTCCCGCCGCGATCGGCGATCTGGCTTCCGGCGTGGCCGACATCCTGCGCGCCCTCGACTCCACCACTACGCGCCTGTTGCGCAGCGATCTGGTCTGCGCCGCCGAGTTAGCTCGCGCCGCCACGCTCTGCGCGGCGGCCAATGTGCGCGCCAATCTCCCGCTTCTGAGCGAGGAGTCGCAGCGTGTTCGGTGGGAGGCCTGGATCTGCGCCCGGTGCGAAGAGGCCAGGCGCTGCGCGTCGGCGGTCGAACTGGGCCGCAGAAGCTGACGGTGGAACTGGCACTGCTTTTCCTGGTGGGCGCGGGGGCGGCGTTCGTGGCGCTACTCGGATCGATTGTGCTGGGTGCCTTCCAGCCTCGCCGGGCAACAACCGGATGGGCGCTGGCGCGGGGCCTGAGCCCGACCCCAAGTGAAGCGGGATGGGCATTCGCTGAGCACCGACTGGCGATGGCCGATGGCGCGGTGATTCCCGCTTGGGTGGTCGAACTGGAAGGCGGCGCGGGCACGCTGGTCCTGCTGCACGGATTCGGGCGCTCCCGAATCGACAGCCTGCGGCGGTTGTTTCCCTACAGCGAACGCCTGCGGCGGGCGGTGCTGCTCGACCTGCGGGGCCATGGCGAATCCACTGGCAGCGGTACTCACTTGGGCACCGACGACCACCTCGATGTGATCGAGGCGCTGCGACAGTTGCACCTGCTTGACGATCCGAGGCATGAACCTCTGATACTCGCCGGCCACTCCATGGGCGCCGCAGTCGTGATTCGCGCTGCGGACGAACTGCAGCGCCGCGGTCATGCCGGGGCCGGGATTGTGCTCTACGCCCCCTACCGCCACCTGCGCGAACCGCTGGCCGGTCGCTTGCACACCAGCGGCCTTCCCCTGCCGTGGCTAGGGGCGCTGGCCGAGAACTGTCTCGGGTTCCTCTTGCCGCGCGTTGAAGCACTGGAGACCACAGCCACACGCCTCAATCAGCGCGCGCTGGTCATCGCCGGCGAAGACGATCGCATGCTCTGCGTTGAAATCGCGCAGTCCATATCAGCGGCGCTGGCCAACGCTCAACTGGTGGTTGAGCCAGCTGCCCACAGCGATGTTGGCACAGTGCGCGACGGTCCCGCCGACGCAGCGATCGGCCTCCTGCTCCAGTCAGTCCGCAGCGGCGGTTGACGGCCGCAGCAGGAACAGCTTCTGCCGCAATCCGTTGGTCACCGGGCGGATCTCCCAGACCAACGGTCCGAGGTACTTGGAGAGCAGCTTGCCATCTACGCTGGCCAGACCGCCCATCAGCGAGTCAGGCATAGCGTCGGCAAGCTGCGGAGTGATCGGATCGCCCGCTTCATCCACGAAGCCGTCGTCCTGTCCTTCCGCGGACAGCGCCGCCTGATGCGCCGCCTCGAACGATGCCACCAGATCGTTGTAGCCCCAGGAACTCACCGGGCCAGCAGCAATGACCCCCTGGCAACTGCGGTACAGCGCATCAGCCGCCAAACCCTTGGCTCCGGCATCGCCGGTAGTCCGCAGCCCCTGCTCCACGCTGTCGGTGTCACCCATCAGCATTGATGAGGCGGAGAAGCCGAGTTCCATAGGCATGGCGCCGGTGGGATCGCGGAACACAGTCTGCCCCTGAAAGTCTTCCGGCATCAGTCCAGCCTGCGGGGCGAGTAGGTTGACAAATGGCACCACCGCCTTCTGGTCGGCGCAGTCGATTGCCCAGAGCGAAGTGCCCTCACCTTCGCCGCCCAACCGCACGAACTGGTGCATTGCCGGGCCAAGGCTGCCGCAGGCCTTCTGCAGCGCCGGCATGTAGGCCATCAACATCGGCTCAATCATGCCTCGCTCGTCCTGCCCGAAGCCGTCCAGAGTCCCCTCGATGAGTTCAACCAGCCCTGGGAAGTTGAAGTTCATCCGGCTGTACGAACTGCACGATTCACCGCCGAGTGTTGGCGGGGCCTGAATTGGCGTTGCCTCGCGGAAGAGGCCGAGCAGCCCGCGCGGCTCGCCATCCGTGCCGACGGTTCCGGTCAGTTCAATCTGTCCGATCTCGCCGTCCAGCGTGGCGCCGATGGCCATCCCGCGCATGCCGCCGAAGAGCGAGGTAAGTACTGGCTTCAGCATCTGCGCTGGGCCGATGAAGAATGGCTCGGCCAAGGGGGCCAGCGGCGCGACCACAACCACCAGCGAGATGTCCTGGCTACCCAGACCAGCGGCGACCGCCTGATACTCGCCGTCGTCAGCCAGAGTCTTGGTGGCCTTGCCGTCGAAGGCCTCGAAGGCTTCGTCCAGTGCCGGCACGCTTGAGGCGAAGAGCCAGGTCGAGCCTTCGCGGGCGAAGACTAGGTTCTCGGGGGGCTGGACCAGGTCAGTCATCGACGGCCCCATGCCTGGAACCTGCCGCGGCGGACCACCTGGTACTCCGGGGGGCGGTGACATCACACTGTCATCTTCACCAACGCTTGGCAGCGGCACGATTGTTGCGGTGCGGCTCCCGAGCTGCACTTCCTCAAGCGAAACGCCCCCCTCCAGTGCCGCCTGCTTGGCAATGGCATCGATCAGCTTGGCAGCCTGCTCGGCCCGATCACCAAAATCGACGAAGGCGACGAAACCGAGGCCGGGGGCGTCCAACTCTTCATTGCGCTCCACAAACAGCGCCAGCCCACAGGCTCCCGGGGCGACGATGTCAGCCACCTCAATGCCTAGCTCGTCGGCCATTGCCTCTAGGCCCGCCTCGCGTTCCTTCTTCCAATCCGCCATCCCCTCCTCGGATTCCAGTGCCACCAGCATCTGACCCAGCGGCAACGCCTCGAAGCGGGCCTGCACGCCAGCGGCGTCCTTGGTGGAGACCACCAGAAACGCTCCTGGGGGAGCGACGCGCTCGATGCTCACTCCCTGAGCAACCACGCTGCCGACCGCAGCGAAGGTGAGAGTCAGGGTGGCCACGGCGACAGAACGACGGTTCAATGACATGAGTAACTCCTTGCGGGTTTCAAGATGGCTCAGCTGCCGCCGCTGGCAGTTCCATCGTGGAGCTGCGGCGGGGGTTCAAAGTTGGTGCGCGGCGGGGGCAGGTGATAGTGGTGGCCAGAATTGGGATTGTTCTTGTCGAAGCCAAAGGCCTCGCGGTTGCGGATGAAATCCTTCACATACCGCGCCGGAATGGCGAACCCGAGCGCCTCGCCGCCGAGGATGCCCATGTTGGTGATGCCCACCACTTCACCCTTGGTATTGAAGAGCGGCCCGCCGGAGTTTCCGGGGTTGATCGGCGTGTCGGTCTGCACATAGGTCAGGCCGTCGAAGTTGCGCTGGGTAGTGGAGACCACGCCCTGAGTGAGCGAGCGCTCCAGCCCGAGTGGATTGCCAATGGCAAACACCGGCTGGCCGATTTCCAACTTGTCCTCCACGACTACTGGAGCGATGTCGAAGGCGGCGCCCTCGGGGTGCTTCATCTTGATGAGCGCCAGATCAAGGTGGTTGTTTACCGCCACGATCTCCACATCCTCAATCTCAATGCGCCGCAGCGTGCCGTCGGGCTGCGGCAGCCAGACGGTTGTGCGCAAATTGGTCTCGCCTTGAACCACATGGGCGTTGGTGATGGCGTAGCCATCGCGATGAATGATGACCCCCGAGCCGAGCCCCTTGGGGGTCGAGACCTTCACTACCGCCGGACCGACCAGCTTGGCGTGCTCGCGCGGAGTGAGGGTCATCGGGTTGCGGGCCACCGAGAACAGACTCTCTTCCACCTTCGCTGAAGTGCGTTCCGCCGAGTCGGATTCCACATCGGCCACATCGCCAATCTCGAAGACCAGCACATCCGGGCCGACATCCAGCCAGACCCGCGTGTCGGAGCGCTTCAGCACATCCCCTTCCAACCGCCGCCCGCTGCGCAGCACCACCACATCGGCGATGGCCGAGCCAACCACGGACATCACTGTTAGGACCACAAGTAGGCGAGCACTACGCAAGCGATTTCCTCCGAGCCCGCTAAGATAGCGCCTCCGCCGGAGCCAAAATGCAGTTCAAGTCAATTTCTCTGTCGCCGCTGGTGTGGTCGATTGCGGTGTTCTCCTTCGCCTCGTTCAGCGGTGCCACGCCACAGGCCGACACTCTGGCGAATCACTGGGGCTTTGACGGCCTGGATGTCCTCAAGATCGAACAGGGCGCCGGCCCATTCGTGGCCGTAGACATCGACGGCGATGGCCTGCAGGACCTGCTGGCGGTCAACAATCACAAGAGCCGCATCGACGCCTTCTTGCAGAAGGCTGGCGCCAAGCCGGGTGACGAAGTGCCTGCTCCGCGGCACGCCAATGAACTCCCCGATCACTGGCGATTCCGCCGCGCCGAGATTCCGCTGGCCGATCAGGCTGATGCCATCGTGCCGCATGACTTCGACGGCGACGGTCTTCTCGACCTGATCGTGGCCGCCACCAATCCCGGCCGGATCAGCTTCCTCAGGCAGAAGGCCCCGGGGCAGTGGGAAGTGGCCCGCAAACACACCGTCAAGAACCTGATGGGCAATCGCGACACGCTGGCGGTTGGCAATGTGGTCGGCGATGCCACCCCCGAACTGATCGGTCTGGCTGGTGGCAAGATTCAGGTCTGGCCGATGGATGGCTCGAATCTCGGCGCCCCGCTGGAACTCATCGCCGGTGGGCCGAACATGGTGGCCTTTATGGCCGATGATTTTGACGGCGAAGGCACCACCGACATCGTTGGTGTCATTCCCGACGATCCGGCCCCGCTGCGCGCTTGGTTCGGTTCCCAGTCGGCCGATGGCACCAGCCTGGGCGCCCAGCACCGCTTCGAGATGCCGCCCCTGCGCGAGGCCAGTTCGCTGCACATTCCCGGCGAGAAAGCGGCGCGGCTGGGGGTGATCGAACGGCCATCCAAGCGAGTGGTCCTGTCGCAGGTTGTCGAGGAGCCGGTGACCGGATCGGGCGACCGCGAGGGTTCGCTGCGCACCTGGTCGTTCGCTGACACCGCTAACCGCAAGCGCGATGTGGCCATCGCCGATGTCAACGGCGATGCCCTGCCCGACCTCTTGGCTACCAACACCGAGACCAACTCGGTAGTGGTCTATCCCCAGGTCACTGGACGCGGCTTCACATCCGGCGAGTCATCACCGGCCTACGGCGACCTCGACTTCATCGCCGCCGCCGACACCAACGCCGACGGCAAGGCCGAGGTGGTGGTAAGCAGTGAGAAGGAAGGTGTGGTGGGCATGACCAGCGCCAGTTCCGGCGCACGACTGGCCTTCCCCACTCCCGTTGCTCTGGATGCTGGCCGCGTCCCGACGGCGCTCGGTCTGGTGCGGATCGATGGCGCCGACTGGACGGCGGTGATCACCAAGGACAATCGCAATTACTCGCTTGAACTGATCCCCTGTGCCGGGGGCGACAAGGTTTCCGTGCCGCTGGGTGCACTCAGCCGCTCGCCGGACACGGTGATCGCTGCCGATGCCGATCAGGACTCGCTCAACGACATTCTGGTGTTCACTCCCGACAAGCCGATGGCCATGCTTCACCACCAGCCGGCTGAAGCTGGAAAGCCGCCGACTTTCAAGCTGCTGGAGAGCAAAGACATGGGTCAGTTCGGGCTGGCGCAGGCGGCCAGCGCCCTGAACACCGAGATCGCCGACATCGATGGCGACGGCAAGAACGAATTGCTCGTAGCCGACAAGAACTTCATCCGCGCCCTGCGCTTCAAGCCGGGCACCGGCTGGGAAGTGGCGGCCCAGATCAATGCTCCACGCGGAGATGCCAAGCTGGTTTCGCTGGCGTTACTCGGCGACCGCATCGTGGCTGGCGACCGGGAGAACGGCAAGCTGCTGGTGTTCGCTCGTGATGGCGCCCAGTGGAAGCAGGTCGATGCCCTTGATGCCGGCGGATTCAAGTTCAATTCCATCGAGGCTGGCAAGTTTGCCGGTGGCCCCGACGAGGCGATCCTGCTGGTGGGAGACGACGCCTTCGCCGTTCTGCAGTTCTCTGGGCAGACCCGCAAGTTGGAGGAGATCGGCAGTTTTCGCAGCGACGAGAAGGGCCGCACCGAGCATGAACTGGCCGCTGGCGACTTGAACTCTGATGGTCTGGTCGACATCGTGGCCCTCGACGCTGGCGAACAGATGTGCGAGGTGCTCACCCTGAGCGAGGCCAAGAAGTTGCTCTACGCCATGGGCTTTCAAGTCTTTGAGTCCAAGCTCTTTTCCGGGGGCGAGCCGCGGCAGTTTGAGCCCAGTCAGGCCGCCATTGTTGACGTCACCGGCGATGGCGCCAGTGATCTGGTGCTGCTCTGCCACGATCGGCTGCTCGTCTATCCCCAGTCAACCAAGGATTCGACCCGCGCGGCTGGTCCGGTGAAGCCAGGGGGCGGTTGAAGTGTCAGGCCAGACCGCGGCGGATCGACAATCTGAACACGCCGCGCTCGAAGGCCTTCTGGAAGTTGCCCGACGCCTGGGTGAATCGAGCGATCTCTCTCTGGTACTGCAGACGGTGATCGATGCGCTGCGTGACCTGCTGCACGCTGAGCGAGCCACCGTGTGGGTGTATGACCGGCCCGTGGATGAGCTGTTCACCCATGTCGCCCATGGAATGGCGGCGCAGGTGGTGCGCATTCCCGCCCAGCGCGGAATCGTCGGAGCTGCGGCCCAGTCCCGGCAGGTCACGCTGGTACCTGACGCCTACGCCGACGAACGATTTGACCGTTCGGTGGATGCGCGAACCGGATTCCTGACCCGGGACATTCTGGCGATTCCCCTCTTGGACGATGAGGGAGCACTAGTCGGAGTCGCCCAGGTGCTCAACCGGGTTGGCGGCGCATTCGGTGAATCGGACATCCGCATCGGCCGCGCGCTGGCGGCTCAGGCGGCGGTGGCGGTACGGCGGGCGCGACTGCTCGAAGATCACGAGGCCCGCCTGCGTCTGGAGGAGGAGTTGGAAGTTGCCCGCACCATCCAGCAGGGCTCATTCCCGACCGCGCTCCCGATGGTGGCTCGCTACTCGATCTTCGCCCAGAGCACTCCGGCCGATGTGTGCGGAGGCGACGCCTTCGATGTCATCGGCATCGGTGCTGGCGGAATTCTGGCCCAGGGTCAACCAGCAGAGCGGGTGATCTTCCTCTGCGCCGATGCCACTGGTCACGGGGTGGGTCCGGCCCTGAGCTCCATGCAGGCCCGAGGCATGGTGCGCATGGGCGCCCAGTTCAACCAGCCGCTTTCCGTGGTTGCCCCGGCGGTGAATCGCCAGTTCTGCGCTGACCTCCCCGCGGGGCGATTCATCACCGCCTGGATTGCCCTGCTCGACACCACCCGCAATGAGATCGAGTGCTTCAGCGCCGGTCAGGGACCAGTTTATGTCTTCCGCTCAGGCACTGGACAATTCGAGGTGGTCGACTCGGACGCCCTGCCATTCGGCATCACCGCCGATGCCATGCCATTCGACCAGACCCAGCGCCTGTCGCTGGGGGTCGGCGACATGGTTGTGGTGCTGACGGATGGCTACTCCGAAGCGCCCAGTCCGGCTGGTGAGCAGTTCGGCGAGGAGCGGTTGCAGCAACTGATCCGGGAAGGGGCCAGCGGGCCGCTGGTCAATCTGATGACGCGCATTGATACTCAGGTCGTGGCGTTTGCCGCCGCCCAGACAACTCCCGACGATCGCACGGCGATCTTCATCCGCCGGGA
Source organism: Planctomycetia bacterium (assembly GCA_005804005.1). Classification (GTDB taxonomy): domain Bacteria; phylum Planctomycetota; class Phycisphaerae; order Phycisphaerales; family SM1A02; genus SYPI01. The sequence continues at coordinate 425 of SYPI01000178.1, read as the reverse complement.
TGCCTAGGCTGGTGGCTGTGAAGCCGCACGCGCTCTCGATGACTGCGCGGGAGTTTGTGGCCGCCTCGGGGGGCGCTCCCGCAGCGCTCAGCGCCTACCGCGCTTTCCACCGCCGCGGAGAGTGTGGCGAGGCTGGCTCCGCGGGCGCCCCGTCAGCACCTGGGGCCGTTGTCCACGATGAGGAGACTGTGAAATTCACCCTCGGCGTAGGCGGCGGATTGGAGACCGAGAGCGTCATCATCCCAATGCCGCACCGTCGCGGCCGATTCAGCCGCACGCTCTGTGTGAGCAGTCAGGTCGGCTGCGCCATGGGCTGCACCTTCTGCGAGACGGCCCAGATGGGCCTGATGCGCAACCTGAGCCCTGCGGAAATCGTCCAGCAACTTTGGGTGGCCCGTTTCGGTCTGGGCCCGGGTGCCGCCAGC
>SYPI01000177.1 GCA_005804005.1 Planctomycetia bacterium | reverse complement strand
CCTGCGGCTGGATCACCTCCTTTCTAAGGGAATATTCTTAGACATCCCCCGAGAGAGATCTCGGAGATGCAATCGTCAACACACTCTCGTCCCGCAAGGGGCGTGCGCTCGGTAACGGGCGCACGCAGGCACCCAACTGTTTTCTTTGGCCGCCCCCGGCTTGCCGGGGGCGGTCTCTTTTTTGCTACCCTGAAGGCATGGAGTTCTGGGCGTGAGTCATGGCATTTGCGCCGACCCACCCATGTGGCCGTGGCTGGACCTGTTGCTGCCGGGGGCGGCGTTCACGGCGCTTACTGTGTTCCTCGCAAGTGGGGGTTGTGGCGAGTCTGATCCAATCCTCCCCGCGGGAACACAAGCGGCGGCGAAAACGCAGGACTTGATCGCGGGTCGGATCCATGAGTTTGCGGTGGACATCGCGACTGCAAACATGGGTGTGCCCCGAGTGCTAGATCTGGGCGCGCTCTCCGATGGAGCGCCGGCGGACATCATGGTTCGCATGAGCAACGATTGCGGCAGCGCGCTGCGAGTGGACAGGGCCGCTGCGACGTGTGGCTGCCTCATCCTGCAGTCCGGCATGAGCATCGGGGACGCGGATCACGGTGAGATTCGACTCTCGTTCACCAACCCTGTCGGCGTGTCCAGGGATCGGAGCGTGCAGCTCTTGGTCCCTGTTGAGGCTGGCGGGGTCGTCGTGCTGGAGTTTCACGCAACACGCGTGGGGTTTCGGTGGCTCTGTCTCGACGTTCCTCTGGTGGTGCAGGAAGACGGATCTGCACGCCTGTGCATGCTGGCATTCAGTTCTGACCGGGTGAAGCCAGACTCAATGCGCATGTCGGCGCTAGTCGGTTCTGGTGATTGGGTTGAGTTGGAGGCTGTGGGGGCTGTACGGCGGATCGGTTCGCTGGCCGAGGGTGTAGAGCTGTGTATCTGGGCACAGGAATTCCAGATCGATCGCGACATTGGAGGGAGAACGGCCCACGAAACACTTTGCATTCGTATGCGAGCCAACGGCTGGAGCGATCGATTCGCCCGGCTGGGGGTGTGTATGAGCACTAGTTCACAGGAGTCAGCAACGATGTTGGCTCCCACCGCAGGTTCGAGGTAAGGAGGTCGTATGGGTACTGGAACCAGACAGGGTCGCGTCCGGGTCATTGCGTCACTGGCGATCTGCCTGGCGGGCGTTGCTGGGATGGGTGGGGAGATTCCCGGCGGCCCCCCAGACGCAAACTTGTGGACGGAGGATCCCGGCCACTCCTGCGTGTCGTTGCCTCCGTGCCCCGGACGGCTCGGTGGCGACACCTACGACCCATGTTCCTACTGCGAGCTGCAGCAAGCGCAGAGGGAGTGCACCGGCCCAAACTCCCCAGATCCAAACGAAGTATGCGTCGGGGTGCTCTACCGGCGGGCAGCGAGTCCGCCGGCGTGTGGATTCCTTGTTGTCGGCGGGACGGTTGACGCCTACGGGATGTGCCGAGGTGGACACGCCTCGAACCACCTCTGCTATCGCAGTTGGTGCAGCAATGTCACGGTGATTCCGTGATCGAATCGATGTTCGCCGTCGTGAGCATCGGTGCCATGTGGTGTGAGGCCAGCCCCGCCGGTGTCGACTGCGGATGTCTCCCGCCTTGCATCGTTGTGAAGTACTCCGAGGAGCACTTCGGACTAGACCCCGTCACCGGAGTGGAGAGTTCCATTGGAATTCGCGAGTATGAAGCGTGCTGCCATGCCGAGGGAGTTGTCATCTCACAGAACGGCATCCGCTCCTTCCTCAGTCCGACCTCGGCACAGACGATTGTGCTGGCCGAGCGGACGTTGATCCGACAGCAAGTTGGTTACACGCCACACTTCGAGTATGTCCTGGCGGTTCTCCTAGCGGATCCATCCGCTGAACCGCTATGGCCACCGGGAGAACTACCAGCTGGCCAGGGGTTGTCGCTCTCCTATTCGGAGCCTACTACTGGCTTTCTTCATGAGATGGATCTGGCGTCCCGAGAGCCGTTCCGTGTTCAGGAGTACCGCCTGTGGATTCACTCCCGACCAGTTCCGACCTCGCCTGGCGAGCCCGTAGTCCTGCCGGATCGGCGGCTGGGCAGGGTGCGCGTTGAGGCTTGGGATGCCCATGGATGGCCGGCTCGCATTGAGCGAACAATTGAGCGTTGGGGCCCTGGTGGATCCGAGGGCCTGATAGGGCGAAGCGTGTACACGGTGAGGAGACGGGAATCATTGGAGCGCGGCGACAACTGCCCGCTCCGCACGCGACCGACCCTCACACCGGGCTGGACGGTATCCGACCCCCAACGGGCGCTCATCTATGAAATCGGCGAACAGCGATTGTTCCTGGGCGGTGTCGAGATAAAAGTTGACGAACCAATTCTCGTCGGCCCGGATGAACTCTCGCTGGAGAAGGTGATTGGCGATGCATGAGCTACGGGCCTTGTTCTGCGCTTGTTGCGCGACGGCGCTGACGCCTGCAATTGCGCAGGCGGATGACATCTCGCGCGACTGCCGTGGAGTGCTTCGTTTCGGTTGGTACGGCGTGCTGCTTGACGAGTCTGATGTCGGGCCAGCCGCCGGGCAGCCACTCGGCGACCATCCCATCGACGAGGTCCGTTGGGCGGCCTATCACGAACGATGCCGCAAGGCCTCCGACACCCTTCAGGCGGCGGTCGACAAGCGCATCGCGGGAGGCTTGGCCCGTGATGCTGCGGTCGTCCAGACCTGCCAAGCTGATGCCCGATTGACTCTTGCGGAGCTGGATTCTGCTGCCGACGAGTTGCTGGGCGAACCGGTCACCCGTGAGCAGAGGTCGGCCATCCTTCGCCGCGCCTGGGTGCGCAGCAAGAAGTTTGCCCAGCGTGACTACCTGCATGCTCCGCTGTGCATGGACACCGGATTGTGGCTGGCCGGGCGGCAGGCCGTGGGTGACCCAGCTGCAACGGCTGAGTTGTTCCATGAAGAAGTGTCCGCCCAACTGTCCGCTCGCGCCCTGCAACTTCGCACGGAGTTCGCAAGTCAGCGCATGGAGGACTGGCGTCGGTGGGGACCGCTCGCGCCGGGCGATCCAGGGCACGCCAAGGCACTCGCCACGGCCGCCGATTACCGCCGGGTGGCCAGCTGGCGCAAGTGCCAAATCGAGTGGGTAGATTGGGCAGCAGCGCGGATCGCTCATGGGGGCGACCCGCTTGCGGCGGCGATCTTGAAGGCAGAGTTCTTGGCCCAGGAGAATCCAGATTTTCTCGGGGCGCTGCAGTTCTACCGAACATTCTTGGCGAATGTGTCACCCGATGAGGCGCTCGACCCAGCAGCATTTAGCGCTTGGCGCCTTGCGGCCATCGATGAGCACAACCAGTTGGCCGCCAGGTTCATCGAGGACTCATTGGCGGCCATCGCCGCCTCCAGATCAACGTGGCCGCCGAGCGAAGCGGGCCTGCCGCGGATCGAACTCGCCGAGCGTCTAGGGGAGTCACTCTCGACCATGGAAGCGCGCCACGGACAGGAGCTGCTCGGGATGCTCAAGCCGGATGCGCAGGCGCGGCGGGCCGAAGTCGAACGCCTAGCCGCCGGGCGCAACGACCAAGAGTGGAACGGCTGGCGCTTAGCACTGGACATGAGCCGCCAGTTGATCACCGCCGAGCGGGTGGAGCCGAAGCCGCCAGATGACAAGTCCGCCGCGGATGGCCAGCCCGCGCCCGGCGACACCGGCAAGTGAATACACCTAGCCGGCGCGTTGCTAAGGTCAAGCGCCACTTGTGTCCGGTCCTCAACGGCGCAGCTTGACTGGTGCCGCCGCTCCACACTCGGGGCACTGGCACGCAGAAGCGCCGCGGAGGTCATACCCACAGGCCGGGCATGCGCCACGCGAATTCCTCCGGCGTCCGCACGCAGAAAAAATCAGTGCCGCGGAGCACCAGCCTCCTGCGAAGCCGACGGCGGCGGCCAACGACGCATCGACTATGCACCCGCCCCACTGGATGTTCCTCTGTGCTGTCCACGATGAGTCGCGCGCCGACCGAACGCTTACCGAGAGCCAGGTGCGCAGTGGCCAGCCGCTTGCGCGAACGACCGACGCAGAGCCTGGCCCGGCATCGCGGAGCGAGGCAAGCGCTGCGCCCGCACCAAACATCGAGGGCGCGGAGAGCCCGCTTGGGTGACCGTCTGGGCCGGTGATGACGGCTCGAGGTCCGCCAAACTCGATCAGGCTGACTTCAGCCCATGCTCGGCGGTCGATGAGTGCTATCCAATCCGTGCTGAGTTCAACACAAACCGTGCCGCCATTGG
>SYPI01000176.1 GCA_005804005.1 Planctomycetia bacterium | reverse complement strand
CGGCGGTCATCTGCCCGAACATCATCAGCCCGCGCCCGGCCAGATCGTCAAAGTGCTCCTGCGTTGCCCAGTGCGGCACCAAGTTGGAATTGGCGATGATCACCCGCGGTGCATCGGCATGGGTGCGCACAATGCCGATCGGCTTGCCACTCTGGACCAGCAGTGTCTCGTCGGGAGAGATGGACTTCAGCGCGGAGATGATGGCATCGAACGCTTCCCAGGAGCGCGCCGCCTGCCCGCGGCCCCCGTAGACGACCAATTCCTCGGGCCGCTCAGCAACCTCCGGATCCAGGTTGTTCATCAGCATGCGCATGGCCGCCTCGGCAGCCCAGGTTGAGCAGGTACGGGTGTTTCCCCGCGGTGCGCGAATGATCCTAGAGTCGACGGCGGTGGCCATCAGGTGAAGTCTACGGCGTTACCGCGCATTAGCGATGGCCCCGGCGCGAACCAGCGCCGCCACTGCCACGATGTCGGGGGCCGGGGAACGATCAGCGTCCAGCGGCGCAACCTTGGTGCGCAGCAAGGCCAGCGCCCGTTCCACTCCCGCCCCGCTGCGCAGCGGGCGATGCGACTCGATGCCCTGCGCCATGCACAGCAGTTCCATGGCCACGACATCGGTGGCGCGCTCGATCGCCATGCGGGTGTGTAGCGCGGCGGTGGCGCCCATCGAGTTGTAGTCCTCGATGCCCGCCGAGGTGGAAATGTTGCCCACGCTGGCCGGGTGGGCCAGCACCTGCAGTTCGTTGCAGCAGGCTGCCGCCGTGTATTGCACGATCATGTAGCCGCTGCTCAGCCCCGGCGTAGCCGCCAGATGCGGCCGCTGACGCGCCTCGGGATCGTGGCCGGAGAGAACCCAGAAGATGCGCCGCTCGGCGATCCCGGCGATGTGACAGAGGGCGATCTTGAGGTGATCGAAGGCGATGGCCAGCGGCATACCGTGGAAGTTGCCGCCGGAGAGGATCTCGCCGCCTTGCTCCGGGAACACCAGTGGGTTGTCGGTCACCGCGCCAAGCTCGAAATTGACCACCCAGGAGCAACGGGCGATCGCATCGAGCGCGGCGCCGAGCACCTGCGGACTGGCGCGAAGGCAGTACGGATCCTGCACTCGTGGGTCGTCATCGCGATGACTGGGCACAATCTGTGAACCCTCGAGGAGGCCGCGCATCAGTTTCGCGATCTCGACCTGCCCCGGCTGTCGGCGTACCGCGTGGATGCGCGCATCCAGCCATGAGTCGCTGCCCCGCGCCGCGTCCACGGCCATCGCCGCAGCGACGCAAGCGCCATCAATCAATCGGAGAGCATCCGAGACCGCGAGCGCCCCAATGGCGGCCATCATGTGGGTGCCGTTGAGAAGCGCCAGCCCCTCCTTGGCCTGTGGTTTCAGCGGCGTGATATTGGCCGCCGCCAGCGCCTCAGCCGCGGGCTGCAAGTTCCCGCGCACCCGCACCTGCCCCTCGCCCAGCATGGCCAGGGCGGCGTGGGCCAGAGGTGCTAGATCACCAGATGCGCCGACCGATCCGCGGCTGGGAACCACCGGTGTGATCCCGGCGTTGAGCATGGCGATGATGCGTTCCACCACCTCGACTCGAACGCCCGAGTGTCCACGCCCCAGACTGGCCGCCAGCAACAGCATCATGCCGCGCACCACTTCGTCTGGCAACGGTTCACCGACTCCGGCGGCGTGCGAGCGGATGATGTTCTCCTGCATGGACTCCAGGTCACGCGACTCGACTCTCACCTTGGAGAGGGAGCCGAAGCCCGTGTTCACCCCGTAGATGGCGCGGCTACCCGACACGGCGATCTCGATCACCGCGCGGCTGGCCTGCACTGCGCTACGAGCGGCCTCACCCAGTGCAACGGCCCGGCCACCCCGGGCCACCGCCTCGACCTGCTCAATGGTCAGGGCATCGGCGTTCAGCGTGAGCGTTTCCGCCTGTGGCACCTGAGTGAGGATACCGGCGCGAATGATTGGGTTGTTCGCCAGCGGGGCTCCGTGTATTCCATGGGCATGAACTCCGCCACACTGCGCGCTGTGATCGTGGTCACGGCGTTGGCGGCGACGGCTGCTACATCGCTGTGGTGTGCCGCCGGACTGGCCGACCTGCGTGGTGTTCCCGCCGCGGCCCTGCAACTAGCCAGTCAGCCGCTGCGGGCGGCGATATTGACCGCCGTGGCCATCGGCGTGGCGCTCTCGGCGGCGGTGCTGGTTGGTCGCTATCTCAACGCTGTGGTGGGCATGTTCGTGCTGGGTTGTGGCATCGGCGTGCTGGCCATGCGCACCGGCGCCATCGATGGCGCGGCCTTCGACGGGGCCAGCGCTGTTGGATTGTCGATCGAGACACTGGTGTGGGCGCCGATGGTGCTGGTGTTCGCCCTAGTGGTGTTCCGACTCTCTGGCAGACTTCCTGACGAACCGCCGGACCTGCATGAGCGAACTCATCGATCTTGGCTGCTTGACCCGAGCGCCGGGCGGGTACTGGCCTGTGCTCTGGCCGCGCCGCTGGCGGTCTGGCTGGTGGCGGTGAACGACTGGAAGGGGCAGAGCATCGGCGCGATGGTGGTGGGTGGGCTGGTGGCCGGATTGATCTCTCGCCTAGCCGCGCCCGACGCCCGACCAGTCGTGGCCTACGGCGCGGTGGTGTTGACTGTTGGTGCGGCACAGTTGGTGCTGGCACCCGCCGGTGACTTGGCGGCGACACTGGCAACCGGACAGATCTCACCGATCACCCGGGTCATGCCGCTGGATGCCGCAGCGGGGGCGTGTGCCGGTGTGTCGCTGGGCATCGGCTGGGCGCGCTCCTTCATGAAGGCGCGCCCGCACGAAGCCGGATACGCCGCCCACGGCTGAGCCACGCGTAGACTCGGCGGCGATGAAACTAGTCGTCACTGGCACCATCGGCATCGACACGGTGCACACCCCGCGCGAACGGCGCGAGGCGCTTCCCGGTGGCAGTGCCTGCTACTTCGCCGCCGCAGCCAGCCTCCTCGCCCCAGTGCGCATGGTGGCGGTAGTAGGCGAGGACTGGCCCGCCTCGCATGAGCAGGCTCTGCGCAGTTTCTCGCGGATTGACCTGCGTGGTTTGGAGCGGCGCGCCGGAGCTCGCACATTCGCTTGGGGCGGCCGGTATCTGGCCGACCCGAACCAGCGAGAGACACTCTTCACCGAGGTCGGCGTGCTGGCCGCCGCGCCGCCTCCGGTGCCTCCCGAGTTCGCTGACAGTCAGTTGGTTTTTCTGGCCAACACCCATCCAACGGTGCAGTTGAACTTCCTCAGCCAGTTCCCATCTCGCCAGCTGGTGGTAGCCGACACCATGAATCTGTGGATCGCCACGGCCCGAACCGAACTGATGCAACTGATCGGGCGCGTCGATGGTCTGGTGTTGAATGATGCCGAGGCGCGCCAACTGACTGACCGTCCCAATGCGGTGTCAGCCGCGCGCGAGATTCTCGATTGCGGGCCACGGTTCGTCATCGTCAAGAAGGGCGAGCACGGCGCAGTGCTGGTGCATCGCGATGGACTGGCGGTGGTACCAGCGTTCCCGGCCGATGAATCCCAAATCGTCGATCCCACTGGTGCTGGCGACGCTTTCGCCGGCGGACTCATGGCCCATCTCTCCAACACCGGCGACTTCTCGCTGAAGGGACTGCAGTCGGCAATGGCCTGGGGAACAGTTGTCGCTAGTTTCACCATCGAATCCTTTGGTCTCGAGCGCTTGCAGGCTCTCGGCGCCACCGACTTGGAGACCCGCCATGCCGCCTTGCGCGAGATGGCGAGATTCGCGTGATCCGGCGGTGCTGGCGCGGTGTCGCGGTAGCGCTCACCCTTCCGCTGCTGGCGCCGATGGCCTCGGCGCAGGAGGCGGCGCTTCCGGGGATGGCTCGCGGCGAGGAACTCGCCCAGTCATTCCAGACGGTGCGCTCCAAGGGGCTGTTGCGGGAGATTCGCTGGGATGAAGGCAACGGGCAGGTCTTCTTCCGCACCAACGACGGCTGGAAGTCCGTGCCCATTGCTGGTGGCGACGCTGCGGCGGTAGAGGAGGCCGATGTTCCGGAATTGGGGGAGCAGCCGAGCCCAAAGCCGGGCGCCAAGCGCGGCGGCTCCCGTGGCCCTGCGGCCCGCGGCCGCCAATCCGACCGCGAAGGATCCCCCGATGGCGAATGGACCGCGGTGAGCGAAGGAGGAAATGTGCGCCTTGAGCGCGAGGATGCCCAGCCGCGCGACATCACCACCGATGCCACCGCCACGCGCAGATTCGGCACCGCATGCTGGGTGTACGGCGAGGAACTCGACCAGGCCACCGCGATGTGGTGGAGTCCCGACAGCAAGTCACTGGCCTTTTACTCGTTCGATGAGAGCGAGGTGCCGCCGTACTACCTCACCGGCGGCAACACCGCGCTTCACACCACAATCCTGACAGAACGCTACCCCAAGCCGGGCGAGCCCAATCCCAAAGTCGGCTTGATCGTCTACGACCTGGACACCCGCGTTTCAACGCCGGTGGATGTCGGCGACTGGGAGTATGTGTTCCGGATCCGTTTCTCGCCCGATGGCTCCGACCTG
>SYPI01000175.1 GCA_005804005.1 Planctomycetia bacterium | reverse complement strand
CTCAGGGCATTGGGATCGATGCCCATCAATGCCAGCGCCGTGGCGTGCAGTTGCTTCACATGGAAGCGATCCTCAACTGCCTCGTTGCCCAGTTCGTCGGTGGCCCCAACGCTGATGCCGCCCTTGATGCCGCCGCCAGCCATCCACATGGTGAATCCAGCGCTGTCGTGATCGCGGCCCGTTCCCTCGGCGTACTCGGCGGTCGGCTGGCGACCGAATTCGCCACCCCAGATCACTAGGGTTTCGTCTAGCAACCCCCGCTGCTTCAGGTCCTTCAGCAGCGCCGCCACCGGCTGATCGGTGCGCCCAGCGTGGTAGTCGTGATTCTTCTTCAGATCGCCGTGGGCATCCCAGTTCGCGTCGTTGTGGTTGCCGCCGGAATACACCTGCACGAATCGCACTCCGCGTTCCACCAGCCGCCGGGCCATGATGCACTTTCGGGCGAAGTCTGAGGTGCGCTCGTTGTCGAGGCCGTACAGCTCACGGATGGCCTTGGGCTCGGCCGAGAGATCAACCGCTTCCGGGGCCTCCGACTGCATGCGATAAGCCAGTTCATACGAAGCGATGCGCGAGGCCAGCGCCGAGTTGCCGGTGCGCAAAGCCTGATGCGACTCGTTCCACATCCTCAGACGATCAAGCATGCCGCGCTGCACTGAGTCGCTGACACCATCGGCGCGGCCGAGGTCGAGTATTGGCTCCCCCTGCGGCCGCAGCACACAACCGGCATAGGACGCTGGCATGTAGCCGCTCGACCAGTTCTTGGCGCCGGATATCGGCCCGCCGGTTTCGTCGAGCATCACCACGAAGCCGGGCAGGTTCTTGTTCACGCTGCCAAGACCGTAGTTGGCCCACGAGCCGATGCACGGCGCGCCCGAAAGCAACTTGCCGGAGTTCATCATCAGCATGGCCGAGCCGTGCAGCGGACTCTCGGCGTACATGGAGTGCAGGAAGGCCATGTCGTCGACGCAGGTGGCCAGATTGGGGAACAGATCACTCACCCACTTGCCGCACTGCCCGTACTGATTGAACTTCCACTTCGGGCCGACGACGCGCCCCTGGTTCTTGGTGCCACCGCGGCCCTTGGTGCGCACTTCGATGGTCTGGCCGTCGAGGCCGTAGAGCTTGGGCTTGTAGTCAAAGGTGTCGACCTGGCTGGGCCCGCCGTACATGAAGAGAAAGATGACGCTTTTGGCACGCGTCGGGTAGTTCATCCGCGGCAGTCGCGGAGCCTTTGGCACGGGTGTTTCGCCATCGGCGGCCACTGCTTGGCGGGCCAGAAAGCCGTCGGCGGCCAGCATGCTGCTGAGGGCCACCCCGGTGAATGCCCCCCCCGACTCCCAGAGGAACTCGCGCCGCGTCTGGTTGCAGAAGGTGTTGCGGGGTTGGGCAGGCTCAGCGCTCATGGGTCAATCTACGAAGGCGAACTCGTTCAGGTTGTAGACCAGCAGGCACCAAGTAGACAGGGCCTGGTCGGGTTCCAGCCCCTCCTGTCGCTGCATTTGGTCAATGAAGGCCATGCCGTCCTTGATCTCTGAAGCACTGGCCGAGCGGGAAAGCGCCAAGGCGATGCTGCGGGCCACGCAGGCGGCATCGTCGGAGCCGCACTCCTGACGCAAGCGCCTGGCAAACGCGCGGGACTGCTCTTGGGCAAACTCGCCGTTCACCATGGTCAATGCCTGAGTCGGCTGGATCGAAGTGAAGCGCACCGGGCAACTGCCATCGGTGTCGGCTTGATCGAAGCTGGCCAGCAGCGGCTCCTGCAGCGAGCGCTTCACAAAGATGTAGGCGCTGCGGCGGTGGTCGTCGGCGTCGGAGCTGTCGCCCCACGCTTCTTCGGGGCGCGAAGCAGTGGCCAGCACCTCGGCGGGAATTGGCGGAAACACCGATGGCCCGCCCAACTTGAGATTCAGGGACCCGTTGGCGGCCAGCACAGAGTCGCGGATCTCCTCGCCACTGAGCCGTCGGGTGTCAAAGCGCCAGAAGGTGTCGTTGGCGCTGTCGGTTTGGGCGAAACCGGCATCACCTGACCAACCCATGCGATAGCTGGCTGAATCCATGATGAGGCGGTGCATGGCCTTCACCGACCATCCGCTCTCAATGAAGCGCAGCGCCAGCCAGTCGAGCAGCTCCGGATGCGTCGGCTCCTCGCCGAGTTTGCCGAAGTCATTGGGATCGCGGCAGATTGCCCGGCCAAAGTGATGCTGCCAGATTCGATTCACCATCACCCGCGCGGTGCGGATGTTTGCTGGATCAGTGATCCAGCGGGCTAGTGCGGTGCGCCGACCGCTGGATTGGCCAGCAGCAGCGGCAATGATGGCCTCGCCGCCCCCAAGGGGTGTGGGGAATCCCGGCTCGACCTGAGCCAGCGGCGAATCCGGATTGCCGCGAGCCAGAACGTGCGTTGGTTCGACTGCGCCGGGCACCTCCTGCGCGCAGAGCACCTCGATCGACTCAACGACCGGGGCCCGCATCGCCAGGCGCTGCTGGGCCACCTCGTTCAGGGCTGCGGCGGCATCGGCACCAGACTGCCCGGCAATCAGCTGGCCCGCCGCCGGTCCAAATGCCGCGCCATCGGACAACGCCAGCACCTCGCGCTCGTCCAGCGCGCGGTCGTAGATGCGCACCTCATCAATCGCCCCGCGCAGCGGATTCACCCCCGTATGCAACATGCCTATGGACAGCTGCGGCGAAGCCGATAGCGCCTGCCTACCGGCCACCGCCTCGGCAACGAGTTCACCGTCGACGAACAGGGCAACCTCGCCGCTGGCGCGCGATCGAGTCAAGGCCACATGGTGCCACACCCCGGTCTCAAGGCCACCGGCGCTTGAGAGGAATGTCTCCGGGTTGCCGATTCCCGCGCAGACGCGGCCGCCACTGAACCACGAAATGCCGAAGTCATTGGTGATGCCCGGTACTTCGCCATCGACCAGCCCCTGACCTAGGAACCAGCGCGCCCCGAACTGCTCATCCATCTCACCCGATCCATCGGCATCGGGACGGAAGTGGAAGGAGATTGTGAAGTCATCCTGCACCGGGCGTTCGATGCGGCGGGAATCCCCCCCGCTGCGCACTAGCAACGCCATGCCCGACACGCCCTGTTCGCACAGTGTCGAGTCGCCTTCGAATGCTTCATGGCGCAGCAGCCCGGCGGCCGGAAGTCCGACGGCTTCCAGCGCGGACTGCGGTCGATCACCGGCACCGGCGCCCGCCAATGACTTGCCCACCAGCGCCTCGGCGCGCTGGGCCAGTTCCAGCCGCTGCGCCTTCCAGATGGCGCGCGGGTCTTCACCCTCGGCGCCCATGTCGCTGGGCACATGACGCACAAAGTTGCCGGTGGCGATCGAGTTGCCACCCCCGCTGCGATACGGCTTGAGGCCGCGGAAGAATGCCGCCATGCGGTAATAGTCGCTCTGCGGAATCGGATCGCGCTTGTGATCGTGGCAGCGCACGCAACCCATGGCCATGCCCAGCATGACCCGGCTGGTGGTGTCGACCATTCCATCAATGTCGTCGTAGTAGGCGCGCTCGGGATCGGTCGGCTCGTCGTCACGGATCCCTAGATGCAAGAACCCCGTGGCCACCAGCGAGTCGATGGTCGGCTGGGGGAGTTCGTCCCCGGCCAGTTGCAATTGCAGGAACTGGTCGTAGGGCAGGTCATCGTTGAACGCGGCAATCACCCAGTCGCGATAGCGCCACGCCCCCGGCTTGGCACGGTCGCGCTCGTATCCATCGGTTTCCGCCCAGCGCACCAGATCGAGCCAGTGACGCCCCCAGCGCACGCCGTACTGCGGCGATGCCAGCAGTGAACCAACCAAGTTGCTCCAACGCTCGGGGGCAGAATCTCCCTGCCACCGCGCCACGGCCTCGGGAGTCGGCGGCAATCCAGTGAGGTCAAACGAAGCCCGCCGCAGGAGCGTCAGATCGCTGGCTTCACCGGCTGGCTTTAGGTCGTCCTCCGCCATCCGGGCCAGAATGAAGCGGTCAATGTCGTTGCGACACCAGTGCGTGGGGTCGTCAACATCGGGAACTGCCACCGCCACCAGCGGTCGGTGCGACCACCACTGCTGCGCCTCGGCCCCCTGACGGGGCGCCGCCGCAAGAAGTAGTTGAGCCAGCGCGACCAGCAACTGCACGCCGAGAAATGTAGCCCTGCTGGGCGTCATCGCCCACCGACGAACTGCGAGATTGAAAACTCGTTGCCCTCGCCGTCGCGGCACCGCGCCAGTCGGATCGGTTCGCCCGTTCGCTGAACGGGTGGTTCCAGCACCATGCCGCCGGCGGCGGTTACCAATCGACAGGCTTCGTCAGCATCATCCACCTGATACGAGAGCCCGGTGGCGTGTGGTCGGCCGTCGTGGCCGCCGTGGAAAGCAACAATGGCATCGCCAAAGTGAAGTTCGCTCCACCATGGCGAGTGGAATCCCAATCGCAGGCCGAACACCGTCCGGTGCAGAGACAGCGCCCGCTCCATGTCCTGAGCCATGAGCATGTACTTGACGGCCTCCGTCTTCACGAGCGGGCTTCCCACTCCTTCAGCAGCTCGGCCTCGCGCTGGGGCGAGAGTCCTGGCGCCTGCGGCGAGGTTCCGAAGTCAAACGCGCCCTTGTGCGTCTGCTCGTACCAGCGCCAAGTGTCGCGCGCCGTGTCAGCGAGGGGTCGGAAGGTGAT
>SYPI01000174.1 GCA_005804005.1 Planctomycetia bacterium | reverse complement strand
GTCGGGGCCCCGCACGGATCGGCCAAGCCGGTGCCGTTGCCGATGATGACCAGCGGATCGGGCAGTTCAAGCCCGGTCGCCGTGTTTATCGCCGAGACTACGACACTGAGCGAGCCGTACTCGGCAGTCGTCACCAGATACCAGTCAAGGTCGCGGCTGGTGTAGTCGGTCGCGCCAGCGGGAATGTATGTGCCGAATGTTCCCGAGAAGGACAGGGCTCCACCGGCAGCCATGCTGCCGAGATCCTGCCAAGCGACTGGCGCGTAGTTGCATCCACCGTTGGCATCGGGACCTGGATTGTTGTTACAGCCATCGTTCTGGAGGATGGCATTGGGTGGCGCAACAGGATCGCAGATCTGGCCGAACGCAACCGCGCCAATCGCAGTCGCCAACGCCGTACCTGTGACCGTGCTCGCCGTAAGGAAGCGACTAGTCTGCATCTTTCTACTCCTAAAAAAAGTGACCTTCGAAGGTGGCAGGGACACCCATGGAACTCACCGTGGCGAGTCCTGCGCAGGTCGAACTTAGCCCAGAATCAGCCCAACAAAAGCGCTGATAGGAGCCTTTGGGGTTATCGGCGCCAGTCGATCACAACTTTTCCGAATTGGGTTCCGGCTTCAAGCCGACCGAACGCCTCTGCTGCCTCAGTCGGCGGCAAAACCACGTCCACCACGGGGCGCAGGCGCTCGGTCACCAGCAGCCGCGTGACCTGACTAAACTCTGCCGAGTCTCCCATAGTCGACCCCAGAATGCTCAGTTGGTTCCAGAAGATCCGGGTCAGGTCGGTGGCCGGGTCGCCGCCGGTGGTGCACCCGCAAGTGACGAACACACCCCCGCGGCAGAGGCTCTTGAGACACGCGCCGTGCACCGCCTTGCCGACTGAGTCAGCCACGATGTCTACGCCGCGACGCCCGGTGTGCTGGCGGACTCGCGCCGAGAAGTCGCTGCCATCGTCCAATATGCCGTGGTCAGCTCCCAAGTGGGCGGCCCGGGCCAGCTTCTCCTGATGGCGGCTGGTCACGATCGTCCGGCAGCCGAAGTGACGAGCGATCGCCAGACAGGCCAACGCCACTCCCCCGCCGATCCCGGGAATCAGCACCCAGTTGCCACAGCGGACTCGCGCCCGAGTCACCAGCATTCGCCACGCGGTGAGAAAGCTGAGCCCGAACGCCGCCGCCTGGATCGGGTCAGTGTCGCCGATCTCCAGCAGATTCGAGACCGGTGCCGTGAAGAACTCCGCCAATGCGCCGGGAGTGTGCTCGCCAATCATGCTGATCGACTCGCCAGCGGGGTCTGTGCCGGGGAGCGCTGGCTGGGCCTGCACCACGGCGGCATTGAGGTACACGCGCTTGCCCAGCCAATGGGGTGAAACGCCTTCGCCGAGGCGCGCCACGATTCCCGCGCCGTCTGAGCCGGAGATGAACGGGTAGGCAGTCTGGATGCCAGGCAGGCCCTTGCCCACCCAGAGATCAAGGTGATTCAGCGCCGCGGCCTCGGTGCGAACCAACGCTTCGCCGGGGCCGGGTGATGGTTCGGGGGCATCGCTGACCAGCTGCACATTCGGGGCCACCGGGCTCCCCCGCCGCAGAATGACAATGGCTCGCATGCGCCGAAGGCTACGACTTACGCCCCGTGGCGGCAACGCGCTTCTTCTGCGTCTGCTTCTTCTGCTGCTGCGCCAGACGCTGGCCGAGGGCGACTTCGTAGGCGGCGATGAATCTCTTCACGCTCATCTTGGCCACCGCGCGGCCGATCACCTTCAGCGGAGTCTGTTCGAGGCTGCGGATACGCACGCAGCCCTTCCCCATGTCTAGGCGCATGCCGGTCTTCTTCCACTCACCAACGAACCAAGTGGAGAACTCCGGATCGTAATACTGCCCGCAGAAGTAGAGGCCGACATGCCCCTTCTGGGCACCAATGCCGCAGAATGGCAGTGGCTGTTTCGGATCGCAGTGGTAGCCGGCGGGATAGATCGAGTGCGGCACGAAGAAGCCGATCATCCGATACTGGATCCCTTCGCCGTAGCCCTTGGGGAGGTTCTCGCGGATGGTTCGCAACAGGGATTGCACCAGTTCGCGCTGATCTTCGCGAACACCACGGACGTATTGAGCAACTGTTGAAGGCGCGCCTGCCATGGGGGCGCCATCCTAACTCGCGACCTCCTTCCTATGATTGCCCACATGTCCCGCATTCGACTCGGCGCGATCTTGGCGGCAGTGACTGCGCTGGCAGTCCTTGCCCAACCACCCGCCGCCGCAGCTGCTCAAGCCGCCCAACCAAAGCAATCCGCCGGGCCGGTCATCGCC
The DNA here is from genome assembly GCA_005804005.1 of Planctomycetia bacterium. Lineage (GTDB taxonomy): Bacteria > Planctomycetota > Phycisphaerae > Phycisphaerales > SM1A02 > SYPI01. The sequence continues at coordinate 1,030 of SYPI01000174.1, read as the reverse complement.
GAACCAGCCAATGTGGATCTGGGTTTCATCGCTCCACGCTCGACAGTGCGGCGGGATGTCACGCTGGTGAACACGCTTGATCGACCGGTGCGCATTCTGGCTGCCGAGCCAACCTGCACCTGCACCTCGGTTGATCTGAAGGGCAAGGTGATCCCGGCCCGCGGCACACTGAGTTTCCCGATCCAGATGCATGTCTCGGCATCTACCGGCACCAAGTTCGCCGAGGTGCAGATTGCCCTCGACGGAGTTCCTGAAATCCTCAAGGTGAGCCTGACCGGAGAGATCTCCTATCCGATCCGGGCCACATCCATTGACAAGGGCGGGGCGACCCGGCCGTACATCGATGCCGACACCGACCCGGCCCGGGTGCAGGGGACACTGCGCGTCGAGTCACTCAACAAGCAGCCCTTTACCGTGCGCTCGGTGCTGGGCCAGCCGCCGGTTTTTGTCGGGTTTGATCCGGCCAGCGGCCCGCTGCAGAACGCCTACGAATTGCGCTACGACCTGTCGAGATTCCCCTGTGAGCAGATGCCGCCCTACCTGCTCATCGAAACCGACCGCGCCGATTGCCGAGTCCTGGACATGCGGGTCCGCCACACCTGTACCCACATCAAGGCAGTGCTGCCATTCGCCGAGTATCGGGGCAACGCGGGGGTGCTGGTGGCCGGCCAGCCGGCCAGCGTGGAGATCGGATTCAAGAAGTCGGGCGACCTGCGGGTTAGCGCGGTGCGTTCGCTCGACCCGCGCTTCACCGCAGCGCTGGCCAGTCAGCGCATGGATAAGGACGGACTGGTCGCCACAGCCACACTCACCGCGCAGGCCGACCTGCGTGGCGTGGTAATGCTGCCCCTGGAGGTCACCGTACCGACTGTTCGCGGGCCCGTTACTGACCGATTTCTGGTCTACGCGGTGATTGATGCCCCACCGGCACCGCAGAGCGCGTCGGCCGCCCCCTGAGGCGAGTCACTCCAGTTCGCTCTTGTAGTCGGGCGAATACGAGAGGGAGCGAACCATCTGCTCTATGTCGCTC
>SYPI01000021.1 GCA_005804005.1 Planctomycetia bacterium | reverse complement strand
CTTGTCCTTGGCGGTTTCGGGGAGAAAAATGCCAGCGTCGGTCTTCTTCTGGGCTTCGTCACGCTTGACGATGATCTTGCCGATCTGGGTGTCCTGATTGGCGCTGCAGGAACCGACCTGGGCGATCTCGGTGGAGTTGCGCACTGGCTTGCTCAGGCGCTGCAATTCCTCGACCACCGTGGCCACGGCGCGATCCACGCCGCGCTTGACGGCGTTGGCGTTAGCGCCAGCGGTGATGTTCTTCAGACCCTCTTGGAAGATGGCCTCGGCGTAGATGGTGGCGGTGGTGGTGCCGTCGCCAGCGTCCTTGGACGACTTGCTAGCCACTTCCTTGACCATCTGTGCGCCCATGTTCTCGTAGGCGTCCTCTAGTTCGACCTCCTTGGCAACGGTGACGCCGTCCTTGGTGACGGTGGGAGCGCCGAAGGACTTCTCGAGGACAACTACGCGGCCGGACGGACCGAGAGTGACCTTGACGGCCCGGGCGAGTTTCTGAACGCCGCGGAGAATCTTCTCGCGGGCATCGTTCTCGTACGAAATTTGCTTAGCTGGCATTGGAGGAAACCTTTGTTGGGGGTTGGTGTTGAAGTTCAGATGTCGGCGCGGGCCGAGTAGGCCGCGGCCACATGGGAGGGGTCGATCCAGATGTTGTTCTGCCTAGTTTTCACTTCGATGAGATTGCCGGGGCCGGTCTCTTCGATGGTGACCACATTGCGCAGTTCGATCGGCCGCGAGTCGCCGACCAGAATCAGGTCGACTTCACGATTGGCGCGGCGCAGGTGGGTGAGGATGCCGTAGAGGTCTTCGCGCAACATGGCTTGGGTCAGTCCACGATGCCGAGGATGTCTTCCTCGGTCATGATTAGGTAGTCCTCGTTCTCGATCTTGATCTCCGTGCCGGAGTAGCTCGAAAAGATGACCGTGTCGCCCTTCTTCACGGTGAAGGGAACATAGGTGCCCTTTTCCTTGTTCAGGTTGCCAGCGCCGACGGCGATGACCTTGCCCTGCTTGGGCTTGTCCTTGGCGGTTTCGGGGAGAAAAATGCCAGCGTCGGTCTTCTTCTGGGCTTCGTCACGCTTGACGATGATCTTGTCACCGAGGGGTCGAACCTTCATGTCTGTCTCCTGAGGGGGTCAAATAGGGGGAACGCGAGGGGAAGTCGGGATGATCCGCATTGTTTCAGCCGGCACGCCACATGCCGGCGTAGTGGCGCTGCACAACGCGGCGCAACACTTCGAGCACTGCTTCGAGTTGCAGCGGGCGATCAAGGACGGCGAAGGCGCCGCCGCGCAGCGCATCGCTCAGCAGGCGAGCGCTGGCCCGCTGTGAGGGCTGGGGCGGACGCACCACCACCACCGGCGGGCGCGCCGGGATGCGCATCAGCAGTTGCAGCACCTGCTGCCCAGCTTCAACGGCGTGGGTTTCGTCCACCGGAATCGAGATGTCGATGACGGCGATGTGGATGCGGATTTGCTCGGCGACCTGCGCCGCAGCCCGCGCCGACTGGGCGCGAAGCACATCAATTCCGATCGGCTTCAGAACACCAGGCAACTGGTCATGTAGCGCATCACCACGCCAGGCACCCTCGCCCAGCAGCAGGTTCAGCCGTCTTGATGCGGGAAGCCCGGCATCCGCGCCAGCGGTAGCTGGTGTTGCCTGAATGTTGCTGGCCAAGCGCATGGCCCGGAGAAAGCGCAATCGGTATGCCCATCTGGAGTCAGGCGCGCGAGCGGACAAACGAGTTTGACCGGAGATTCCGGCTCGAATGAGTCCGGTAACGCGCCGAGGACGCCCAGTGTGGAGAACTCCATCGCCGGCCCTCGCAAGACCCCTGCCAAAGTGGCGCAATTGCCGCCTGCGGCTCGCGCTAGGCTGCGCCGCTCATGCATGCACAATCCATAGCCGACCTCGTCAAACAGGGCCCCGCCGCAGTGGGGACGACCGCCCGAATTCAGGGGTGGGTCCGGACTCGCCGGGACTCCAAGGCTGGCATCTCCTTCGTGCATGTTTCCGACGGCAGCCGCTTCGATCCGATGCAGGTGGTGGCCCCGGCGAGCCTGTCGAACTACCAGTCGGATGTCCTGCGGCTGACCGCTGGCTGCGCGGTGGTGTGTGAGGGCACGCTGGTGCAGAGCCAAGGCAAGGGACAGTCGCTGGAAATGCAGGCCAGCAGCATTCAGGTTGTGGGATGGATCGACGACCCTGACACCTATCCGATCCAGCCCAAGGCGCACTCCTACGAGTACCTGCGCGACGTGGCTCACCTGCGCTCGCGCACCAACACCTTTGGGGCCATCGGTCGCGTGCGCCACACGCTGGCCATGGCGGTGCAGCGGTTTTTCCATGAGCGCGGATTCCTCTGGGTGCACACGCCGATCATCACCGGTGCCGACTGCGAGGGGGCTGGACAGATGTTCCGCGTTTCAACGCTGGACATGATGAAGTTGCCGCGCACTCCGGACGGGCAGGTGGATTACTCGCAGGACTTCTTTGGCCGCGAAACGCACCTGACCGTCTCCGGGCAACTCAATGTGGAGACCTGGTGCATGGCGCTGTCAAAGGTCTACACCTTCGGACCAACATTCCGCGCCGAGAACAGCAACACCAGTCGGCATCTGGCAGAGTTCTGGATGATCGAGCCGGAGATCGCCTTCGCCGATCTGGCGGCCGACGCCGACCTGGCCGAGGCGCTGCTCAAGTTCATGTTCACCACCCTGTTGGCCGAGCGCGGCGACGACATGAAGTTCTTCGCCGAGCGGGTCGACAAGGACTGCATCACGCGTCTGGAGACCCTCTGCTCGGCCAACTTCGAACGGATGGACTACACCGAGGGAGTGCGGCGCCTTGAAGAAGCCGCTCGCAACGGCCAAAAGTTCGAGTATCCGGTGAAGTGGGGCGTCGATCTACAGAGCGAACATGAGCGGTACCTGACCGAGACACTGGTCGGCCGCCCGGTGGTGTTGATGAACTACCCAAAGCAGATCAAGGCCTTCTACATGCGCATGAACGACGACAGCAAGACCGTCGCCGCCATGGACATTCTCTGCCCGGGGATCGGCGAGATCGTCGGCGGCAGTCAGCGCGAAGAACGCCTGGACATGCTTGATGCGCGGATGGACGAGATGCACTTGGACAAGGCCGCATACGGCTGGTATCGCGACCTGCGGCGCTACGGCACCGTGCCCCACGCTGGATTCGGCTTGGGCTTCGAGCGAACAATCGTCTACGCCACCGGCATGCAGAACATCCGCGATGTGATTCCATTCCCGCGCACCCCGAAAAACTGCGCATACTGAATTCGCTCAACCGCCGGGAGTGTGCTTCAAGGGCAGCGCGGGGATCACCCCCGGCAGGAGTCGCTCGCGGAAGTGGTACCAGTCGCGGCGAAAGCCGTCGTAGGCGGGTTCGAGATAGCCGTGACCCCACCCCGAGGGCCCTTCGATCTCACCGACCAGCGCTGGCCTCTGCAAGGCGTACGACTCGGTCGAACCATCGACATACGAGTAGGTGATCGCCTCGGGGTACCAGAATGCGGGCCAGTCGATCCAGCCTTGCCAACCGATGGCTGGCTGCGGATTCAGATCGGGCGTTCCGGCTGGGGTGCGCGGGTCGAACAGCCAGCCGCCAGCGTTGTACATGAGATTCCCCAGCCGACGGTCGTCCTCGACGATTGAGCAGATGGTGCGGGCGGGCGCGGGCACACCCGAGGCGTGCGTGGTCTTCAGCTGCGGCATGGAAACTCCCTTGGCGCAGAACCAAGCGTGCCAATCTTGCGCCCGCCATGAGGAATCTTCCGGCACCGTCGAACCTACAAATCCATTCAGCGAGTAGGAGCGAATCCGATCACTCTTGGGTTCCAGCGGCGACTTGTAGGCATCCAGATCACCGAGGTAACTCCAAATCCGCCCGTTCTTCAGCGCGCCTGGTTTCTCGCGCTCGCCATCCGCGGCCGATTGCATATTGGCCCCGTATGACGCCACCCAACCGTGGTACTTGGTGTCGGTGGTGACGCCGTTGTTGATGAGGATGTCGTAGTTGCCACAGGCGGCGTCGCTGATGGTGAAGTCGAGGTCCATCCCCGGCCACACCTTGGTCTGGTTGCTGGCGTAGGCGCCGTTGTGATCGGTGGTGTAACTCGACTGGGCGAAGGCGATCTGCCGCTGATTGCTGAGGCAATTGGCTACCCGGGCCATCAGCACCGCCTTGCGAGTTGCGATGACCACCAGCGACATCAGCAGCACCAGAATGGCCACTACCACGATGAGTTCAGTCAGAGTGAAGGCGCGGCAATGCCGCCTGCTGCGCGGGCGGTCCATCATCAACCGCCCGGGGTGAACTTCACCGGAAGCGCCGGAATGATCCCCGGGGCTAGTCGCTCGCGGAAGTGGTACCAGTCGCGGCGAAACCCGTTGTAGTTCGGCTCGGCGTACCAATGGCCGAACCCAGCACCCGGTGGCCCTTCGATCTCGGAGACCAGCGCCGGCTTCTGCAAGGCGTACGACTCGGTCGAGCCATCGACATATGAATAAGTCAGATGCTTCGGGTCCCAGAGCGCGGGCCAGTCTATCCAGCCGGACCAGCCGGTGGAGGCGACCGGGTTGTTGTCGTACAGGAAGGCGATATCGCCGGGAGTCCGCGGATCAATCACCCAGCCTTCGTTGTTGTAGTTGAAGCCCTCCGAGTCATCCTCGGTGAGCGAACAGAGGGTGCGGCTGGGCTGCGGAATGCGCGCCAGATGGGTGGTGCGCCACATCACCGGAGTCACACCCTTGGCGCAGAACCACTGGTGCCATCCACTGACCATTCCCACCGCGTCAGTCGGCACGGTGACCCCGACGAAGCCGTTGATCGAGTACGAACGCAGGCGATCGCGCTCCGGCTCCAGCGGCGAGCGATACAGCTTCTCGTCGCCCATGTACGGAAAGAGCCGCCCCTTGGTCAGGGCGGTCGACCGCTCACGGTTGCCGATCAGGTTGGCACCGTAGGAAGCCGTCCATGAGTGGTAGGAGTCGGAGTTGGTGTTGCCGTTGTTGATAACAATCGGGAACGACCCACAGGTGTTGGTCAGCGTGCCGGTGAAATCGCTGGCCGAGGTGCGCGGGCTGACGAACGCGACAGTATTGTCGTTGGCGTAGTTGGCATAGGCGAAGGCAATCTGCCGCTGATTGCTGAAGCAGCCAGCCACTCGCGCCTGAACCAGCGCCTGCTTGGCTGCCACCATCACCAGACTCATCAACAGCACGATGATGGCCACCACCACGATGAGTTCGGTCAGGGTGAAGGCGCCCGCCATCCCGTTCCGGCGCCGCATGGTCAACCGCCGGGAGTGAACTTCAGTGGCAGCGCCGGGATCACCCCCGGCAGGAGTCGCTCCCTGAAGTGGTACCAGTCGTTGCGGAAGCCGTTCAGGGCCGGCTCCGGATAGCGGTGCCCGAACCCGGCGCCGGGTGGCCCCTCAATCTCACCAACCAAGCTGGGCTTCTGCAACGAGTACGACTCGGTCGAACCGTCGACATACGAGTAGGTGATGTTGCGCGGATCCCAGAAGGCCGGCCAGTCGATCCAACCCTCCCAACCGGTGGCGGCGATCGGATTGTTGTCCGGTGTTCCGCCGGGCGTGCGTGGGTCGACTACCCACCCCTGATTGTTGAAGTTGAAACCATCGGAGTCGTCCTCGGTGATCGAGCACAGCGTGCGGCTCGGCTGGGGG
>SYPI01000173.1 GCA_005804005.1 Planctomycetia bacterium | reverse complement strand
GGAATCCCGCTCGGTTTCATTCTCATCCGCTCCACACCGGTTTGGGGCTTCCCGCCGGTGGGCTCAATCGCGCGGCGGTAGGCTCCGCTCATGGGACAGATCGTCATCTTCAGCGATGGACTGCTCGATCTGGGGCCGCTTGGCGACCTGCGCTCCGCGGCTGACCAGCGGCTCAGTGCACTGACATGGGCCGAGCGATTGGAGTTCTGGCGGGGGAGCGGCGCCCGGGGCATGCCCGGCGGGGATGAAGTCCTGCTCATCAATGGAGCGCTGTGTGCTGATCGCGGCGTACTTGAGACACCATTGGGCGCGGCGTATCGGAGCAGCACCGGGCGGCTGGGGGCGGCGCGTTGTCGGCCTAGCGAGGTTGAGCTCACCAAGGGCGGTGGTGGTGCCAGTCGGCCACTGCCGGCGGGCTGGCGACTCATGGAACGACCTTGGCATGCCTTGGACGGCCTCGCTGGGCGGATCGCGTCTGAGATCACTGATGTCTGCGCCGGCTGGAAGACGGCCCGCGCGGCCTGCGGCGAGCATCCGGTGTTCGTGGCCGCTGGCGTTTCAATTGGCCCAGGCGCCATCATGGACGCAAGAGCCGGACCTATCGCCTTGGCTGAGGATGCCGCAGTTGAACCCAATGCCGTGGTGCAGGGCCCGGTCTGGATCGGCCGCGCGTCGGTGATCGCCCCGGGTGCGCTGATCCGTGGCGCAACTTCGATCGGTCCGTGGTGCAAGATCGGCGGCGAAGTCTCAGGCTGCATCTTCACCGGGTACAGCAACAAGGCTCACGACGGATTCCTAGGTGATTCCCTGGTGGGCGAATGGGTGAACCTCGGGGCGGCCACCAACAACAGCAACCTGCTCAACACATATGGCGAGGTGACCATGCGCCTGCGCCCGAGCGCCGCGCTGGAGAAGACCGGCCGCCAGTTCTTCGGCTCCCTGATCGGTGACCACGTGAAGACGGCCATCGGCACGCGCATCTTCACTGGCGCGTCGGTCGGCACCGGGACAATGTGGGCGGCGTCGGCACCGTTGCAGGGGGCCACGGAGTCGTTCGAGTGGGCTACTGACGAAGGTCGGCGGCAGCACGGCATCGAGAAGTTCCTGGAAACAGCCCGCACCGTCATGAAGCGGCGGGCGAAGGAATTGTCTGCGGCGGACGAAACCCAACTGCGGGCGCTCCACGCGGCGCGGCGGTAGGGGCCATGGAGCAGCCCGTCTTCGCCATCGTGGACGGACACGCCCAGTTCTTCCGGGCTTACTTCGCCATTCGCGGGGGGATGAGCAGCGCGGTCACCAGTGAACCGACGCAGATGGCGTTCGGATTCCTGAACATGTTGCTGCGGCTGTATCGGCAGATGAAGCCGCAATGGCTGGTGGTGGTCATTGATGCGGCCGGCGATCGCGGCACCTTTCGCAGCCAGATCTACCCCGAGTACAAGGCCAACCGGGATGACCCGCCGGGAGACTTCGACGGCCAAGTGAAGCGATGCCTCGAGGCACTGGCCGCGTTGCGCGTGCCGGTGCTGGCGGTCGATGCTGTGGAAGCCGACGATGTGATCGCCACGCTGGTGCGCCGTTGCCGCCGCGAGCGGCCGGAGGTGCGCATCCGGATCATCAGCAAGGACAAGGACCTCGCCCAACTGTTAGATGAGCAGACCACGCTCTACGACGTGTCCAAGGAAACCGAGGTCACCGCCGAGTCGCTCTTTGAAACCAAGGGGGTGCGCCCCGAAAACATCGTGGACATGCTCACTCTGATGGGCGACACCGTTGACAATGTTCCCGGTGTTGCGGGAATCGGCCCCAAGACTGCGGCGGCGCTGATCCTCAAGTACGGCTCGGTCGAGGGAGTGCTAGCCCACTTGGATGAGATGACCCCCAAGCGGCGCGAGGCGATCGAGGCGGCGCGAGATCTGCTGCCGATGTCGCGCCGTCTGGTGCAGTTGAAAGAGGACTGCCAGTTTGAGTTCGACTGGGATCGCTCCACCGCCGACCCGACCCGGGCCGATGCGCCGCGCCTGCTGGAACTGCTGCGCGTGCTGGGGTTTCGCGGTCTGCGGGAGGAGATGTCGCGGCTGATTGGCGGAGGCGCGAGCGCGACCCCAGCCGCAGTAGCGGTGGCAACGCCAACTGCGCCCCTGGCCGTGGTGCCCACGCCCCAGCCACCCAAGCGCCGCCCAGCGAGCGCCAAGTCCCAAGATGCGCCACTCTTCGCCGAGCAGGTAGAAACGGCCGTCGAGTTGCCCAAACTCGAGCGGCGAACCGAGGGCTTTCGCTGCATCCGCACCGACGCCGAACTTGAACTGTTCCTCAGTCAGGCGCGACAAGCCGCCGCGGCGGGGGGGCGCATTGCTCTAGACACCGAGACCGACGGGCTGAACACCAACACGGCCAATCTGGTCGGGGTGAGTCTCTGTTTCAAGGCCGGTGAAGCCATCTACCTACCGCTGCGTTCGACTGACCCGTCCAGCCACCTCGATCTGGCGCGCGCTCGGCCGCTGCTGGGGCGGTTCCTGGCCGACTCGGCCATCCCTAAGGTCGGCCACAACCTGAGATTCGACCTGCAGGTTCTCGAGCGCCACGGCCTTCCGGTTGCCGGAGTGGCTGGCGACTCGATGGTGGCCAGCTTTCTGGTTGACCCGACGCGCACCAGCCACGGGATGGATGCCCTAGCCGAGTCGCTGCTCGACCACCGCTGCATCCCGCTGAGCGATCTCATCGGCAAGGGTGTTCATCAGCGCACCTTCGATCAAGTGAAACTCGATGTGGCCACCGAGTACGCCGCCGAGGATGCCGAAGTCACGTGGCGACTGAGTGCGCTGCTGACGCCACAGATCGACGCCGCTGGCATGGGCCGGCTCTACCGCGAGGTCGAGGTCCCGCTGGTTGGCGTGCTGGCTTCGATGGAGGCAGCCGGGATGCGCGTGGATGCCGCGGAATTGGATCGACAGCGCGGTGCTCTGGAGGCTGAGCTGACATCGCTGAGAGAACGAATTGACCGCGCCGCGCCGCACCCGATCAATCCAGACAGCCCTAGGCAACTGGCGGTGGCGCTGTTCCACCGGCCCGACCAGGATCCGCCCGGGCTCGGTCTG
>SYPI01000172.1 GCA_005804005.1 Planctomycetia bacterium | reverse complement strand
CTGGTTCAGTTCGGCACTCTGGCCCCTCTCCACTCTGGGTTGGCCGCATCCGGAGTCTTGGCCGGGAATGCGCGGGCTGCTCGACGCCTACAACCCCAGCGCCGTGCTGTCGACCGCCCGCGAGATCATCACGCTGTGGGTCTCACGCATGGTGATGTTCAATCGGTACTTTCGCGGCGGGCAGCTGCCCTTCGAGCGCGTCTTCATTCACAGCGTGGTGCAGGACGGCTTCGGCCAGAAGATGTCAAAGTCGCTGGGCAATGGGGTGGATCCCCGCGACATCATCGCCACCCACGGCGCCGACGCCCTGCGCTGGGTGATGGCCCAGATGAGTACCGAGACGCAGGATGTGCGGCTGGCGGTTGACATGCTCTGCCCGTGGAGCGGGCAGACCTTCACCCCGCAGACCATCACTACGCCGTCTGGACATCAGGTGGCCGCGCCAGTTCAGTTCTCACCGGCCAACAAGTCGCAGCGCATGGTCACCGCATTTGGTGTGGCCAGTGGTCAGGTGCAGGCCAGCGCCGAGCAGCCGCTGGCTAAGAACACTTCAGCGCGATTCGATGCTGGCCGCAATCTGGTGACCAAACTGTGGAACGCCACGCGCTTCGCCCTGTCGCAGTGCGAGGCCAGCCGCGATCCGGAGCTGGCCGAGCAGGTCCCGACCGCCCTGGCGGATCGCTGGATCATCTCCCGGCTGGCCAGAACTGTCGCGGCGGTGGACGGGGCAATGGCCGAGTACCGCTTCAATGCGCTGGCCGAGGCGCTCTACGACTTCTTCTGGCGCGACCTCTGCGACTGGTACCTAGAAGCCGTCAAGCCAACCATCCGGCAAGACCCGCGTCAGCAGCAGGTGCTGCGAACCGTCCTTGATGGCGCCGTTCGGCTGATGCACCCGGTGCTGCCGTTCGTGACCGAAGCACTCTGGGAACCGCTCTCTGGCGCGGGCGTTTCGGGAGTGGCCGGACTGAACATGCCGCCTTCACCATTGGCGGCCACAGCGGCGTGGCCAGCACCGGCACAGAGTTGCATTGACCACTCCGCCGAGGAGACATTCGCGCGCGTTCAGCAGTTGGTTGACGCGATCCGCAACGCTCGCTCGGCGCGCCAAGTGGAACCTCGACGCAAAGTGGAACTGCATGCCTCGGCCGGAGTGCTGGAACTGATCCGCACCGCCGGGGGGATCGTGGAGCATTTGGCTGGGCTGGCCAGCGTGCACGCTGTTGTTGGCGAGGCGCCGCCGGGCTCGGCGGCCTTCACCATCGGAGACCAGACGGTGTGGCTGAGTGGGTTAGTGGATGCGGCCGATGCCGCTGGCGAGAGGCATCGGTTGGAGAAACTCATCAGCGAGCGAGAGAGGTACGCCGCCGCAGCGCGGGCCAAACTTGGCAACTCTGGCTATGTAGATAAGGCCCCACCCGCGGTGGTGGCCCAGACTCGGCGAATGGTTGAGGAAGCTGACGCGGCGATCGCCTCGGCCAGGGCCGCGCTGGCCCATCTGGCCCCTTGCCTGGCGCTGGCTTGGATAGCCCTCAGCGGCTGCACCACCCCGGCGGCACACAACATGACGGCCGAGCCCGGGCCCGCGGTCGCCGCAGCAACCACCCCCGCGGCGCGCCGCGAGCCGTGGCAGTTCGGGGCCGTCCGTGGTGAGGTGTTGCACACCGAGTCGTATCGGATCAGCACCACCCTGCGCGATGCCGCATTGCGCGACACGCTGCCGGATTTCATGGAGCGTTCGCTGGCCCACTATCGCTCGGCGCTGGTATCGCTGCCGGCCCCGGATGAACCGCTGGAGTCGTGGGTGTTTGGTTCGCGCAGCGAGTGGGCCGCCTACACCACGCAGCGGCTCGGCGCCGAGGCCGCCAACTACTTGGGAATCGGCCGTGGCGGCTACACCACCGAGGGCGCCGCCGTCCTCTTCGACATAGGCCCGGTGGACACACTGACCATCGCCGCCCACGAGGGTTGGCATCAGTTCACTCAGTCGACTTTCTGCGACACGCTGCCGGACTGTCTGGAAGAGGGCATCGCCTGCTACATGGAAGGCCACCGCATGGCCCGCGACGGCAGCGGCCCGACCTTCCAGCCGTGGCGCAACCTCGAGCGGTTCGGTGAACTGCGCTCAGCGGCGCGGCGCGAACGGCTGCTGCCATTGAAGGATGTCCTGAACACCCCGCCGACCGAGATGATCGGCCGCGGACGCGATGCGCTGCTGACCTACTACGCGCAAGCTTGGGCGCTGGTCCACTATCTGGCCGAAGGCGAGGCCGGGCGCTGGCGGGCGGGGCTGGAGCAGTTGTTGCGCGACGCCGCCGATGGCCAGCTGCGCCGCCTCCTCGGTTCGCGGCGCAGCCCGGAGCGAGTGATTCGGGCCTACATTTCTGACGACCTTCCGGCGCTGGCCCGGGGCTACGACGAGTTCGTGCAGCGCATCATCGCGCGGGGCAGTGGCGATGCCGTCTGGGCCGGGCGGAGTCCCTTGAAGGCCGCGCCGGTCACGCCCGGGGCAACGCCAGCGGTTGCCCCCGCGACAACCCCCTGATCCTGTCCGGCGTACGATTGATTCAATGAGTTTGCCGCACCGAGATCGAACCGCCAGTCCGCCGGAGACCCCGGTCACTTTCCTTCTGGAAGACCCGGAGTCGCTGACGCTGGGCGGGAAGCCGCGCCATGAACTCAAAGGGGCGTGCGGTGAGAACCTGCTCGAACTGGCGATGGACAGCGGCATCAATATTGAGCACGCCTGTGGCGGGGTGTGTGCCTGCTCCACCTGCCACATCTTTGTCGAGTCGGGAATGGACCAGTTGCGCGAGGCCGATGAGGCCGAAGAAGACCGAGTGGAAGAGGCACCGGGGCTGCAGCGCAACAGTCGGCTGGCCTGTCAGTGCGAGATCATCGGGAAGGGCCCCATCGTGGTGCGAGTGCCCGCCTGGAACCGCAACGCGGTGAAGGAAGTGCCGCACTAGCGCAACGCCTCAATGCCGCAGCCTCGCCATGATGTCTCCATGCGGCGGGTGGTGCTGCCGGTTGTGGCGGCGCTGCTAGTGGTGGCAGTAATCGCCGCGCTGCGTTGGAATGTGGAACCGGCCCCGCCTCCGCCGATCAACAGCGGGACCGAAGGGGGAGATGGCCCGGCGGAGACGGCAATTGTCCAGCGTCAGGATCTCGGTGGCATTCCCCGGAGCCGTGCCGAACCGGTGGCCAACGGGGCGAGGGGTGGCAACAGAGGTGGGGAACCGGGAACGGCGCGGCGTGGTGATCTCGACCCCAATCTGGTCACCGCGCTCGATCGGGGGGCAGCGCTCATGGGGCAGTTCGAGTTCGCTCAGGCGGCTGTGGTGTTCGAGGAAGCGGCGGGGCGCTTTCCCGACTCCGCCGCGGCGGCCTTCGACCGTGCCGTGGCGCTCCTGAACTGCTCGGCGCCGGGATCGCAGGAGCAGGCGCTGCCGGTACTGGACCAACTGATAGCTGGCGGTTGGCTAGTCGGTCGGGCCCAATACTGCGCCGGATTGGCCCTGCTGTATCTGGGGCGACCAGCGGACGCGCTGCTCCGTTTCCAATCGGCCGCGTTGGCGCACCCCGACGATGCCCACGCCGCCTACTACCTCGGACAGACGCTGGAACTGGCCGATGATTTCGCCGGGGCGGTCGCCGCCTACCAACGCGCGGCGGCGATCGATCCGTTCCTGCGCTCGGTTGATCTGGGACTGCAGCGTTGCGCGTTGCAGCGGGGCGACGAGGCGGCGGCGGCCGAGTTCCTGCGCCGGTTCGAGAAGTCATCCCGTAACCCACGATCCACCTTGGCGGAGTTCAAGTACACGCGAATGGGGGCGTTGGCCCGTGTGCTGCTTCCCGAGGAGCCCCCGCACCCCACCGGCGGAGGTCCGGCCTTCGGGCCGCTCGAGCCGCTGGCTATCGAGAATTCACTGGCAGTCGAATGGTCACGGGCCGTCGGCGCGGCGGGGATCACCGTCTGCGACATCAACGGTGATGGCCGTCGGGACATATTCATCTCCCGCGCGCTGTCGCGCGGTGAGGGCAACGCCGTGATTCTGGCGCTGGAGTCAGGGGGCTGGCGTCTGGCCGCCGATCATTCACTGGCCGGCGTGGCCGGGGTGCGCTGCGTGCTGTGGGGCGACTACGACAACGATGGTCTGGTGGATGTGTTTCTTGGTCGCGACGGGCCCGATGCCCTGATGCGCCAGTTCCCCGCCGGAGTCTGGACGGACACGGCTTTGCTGGCCGGAGTGACGGGGCCGGAGCAACTCATGGATGGCGAGCCGCCGATGTCGCCCACAGAGGCCGAGTCGTTTGCTCAGATGGCGGCCCGCGAGGAACTGGAGCGCGCCGGCGAGACAGTCGACGGCGCATTCGAAGACTTTGACCACGACGGCGATCTCGATCTGCTGGCGGTCTATCTGCTGGCCAGACCGCGACTTTTCATGAATCGCGGCGATGGAACCTTCGAACAACTCAGTGCGGCTGGAGGATTTGCCCCGGAGCGGGCCAGCCGCCTAGTCAACCTCGGCGGGCGGGGTGGTTCGTCGATCTACCACTTCTCCGACGCTGGCACCGGCTGCGCGGTGGCCGACATGGACGACGACCGCGACAACGACATCATCATCGTCCGCGGTGAGCGCTCGGAAGTATGGGTGAATGACTCGCTCTGGTCGTGGCGACGCGACAATCGCTATCTGCCCATCGAGAATGTGCCGATCTCGGCCGTGGCGCCATTCCGCGCTGCGGAAGATGGGGCGTTGCGTCTGGCGCTCCTGATTCGATCGCAGGATGGCAGCGGCCATGCCGCCTCAATGCAGCTGGTCGAGTATGGCCCGGCTGGGATGGTGGACCTCGGCCGCCGGGAGGTGAACGGCGCCGCAACAATCGTGGCCGCCGATGTGCACGGCTGGGGCACCACTTCACTCCTGGTCGGCGGCAACCGGCGCTGCCTAGAGGTCTACGACGAAAACGGCAACCTGACCGAGGGCTACTCGGCCGATGCGCTGCCGATCCGCTTCGCGCCGATGGTGGGCGATGGCGCCGCCGGCCCCGTTCTGGTGGCGCTCAGTGGTGGCGAGTGCTCACCCTCGATTTTCGGAGTCGGCCCCGGGCGGGGCAACTTCGTGACGGTTGACTTCCGCGGGCGAACTGATCCGGCGCAGAGCATTCGCAGCAACGCCAGCGGCATCGGCACATCGTGGGCGGGTCGGGTCGGCTCGTGGTGGTCGACCGGCATAGCCCGCCGGGCCGGGGGAATGTCCGGCCAGTCGCTCCAGCCGTGCGCCATCGGGATCGGCGACGCTGCGGCAATGGACTTCCTATCCATCGAGTGGACCGATGGCGTGGCGCAGACCGAGGTCGGTCTGAAGGCGGGTGAAATGCGATCCGTCACCGAGACGCAGCGACAGATTTCCTCCTGCCCACTGATCTTCGCCTCAAACGGCGACCCGGCCCGAGGCGGCGGCTTCGACTTCGTGACTGACTGTTTGGGCGTGGGCGGGATTGGCTATCTGGCGGCCGTCGAGCGCCGGCCTGACGGGGAACTGGCGCCGGTTTACGCACCGCCTCGCCCGCATGAGCGGATCCTCTTGCCCGTTGGCCTGCCGGTGGCCTCCGCCGGCATCATGGAGATTCGGCTGGGCGAGCCGATGGAAGAAGCCTGCTATCTCGACTCGGCGCGGCTGGTGGCGGTGGATGTTCCCGAGGAACTAGAACTGTGCCTCGATGAACGAATGGCCACCGCCGCTCCGGAGCCCACCGGCGAGGCAGTCATTCACCAACCATTGATGACTCCGCGGCGCGCCACTGGGAATGGCGCCACCGACTGTACCGCTGCTGTCTCGCATGTTGATGGAAACCCAGCGAGTGGCTCTCGGCCGGACCCGCGCTTCATCGGGCGGCTCGCGGAGGAGTGGTTGCTGGAACTGGAGTTCAGCGAGCCAGTAGGGGACCTCGCGGGGCGCGCGCTGCTGCGCATCGATGGCTGGGTGGAGTACCCGTACGGACAGACCACATTCGCCATGTGGCAGGCGGGCGTGTCCGCCGAGCCGATCACGGTTGAGGCGTGGGATGCGAGTGCCGGCGGTTGGAAACGGATCGCCGCCAGCATCGGCTATCCGGCCGGAATGACCCGCGCCTCGCTCTACCCGCTTGAGGGCCTGCCGCCAGACTGCCATCGGCTGCGGCTGCGCACCACGGTCGAGCTGTACATCGATCGCTGCGGAGTTACCCAACCGGTGGCGGGCGCCGCGCCGAGTGGACAGCCACTGCCGCTGTTGACGGCCGAGTTGGCCTGGTGTGGCTACCCGCAGCGCCTGGCGCGGCCGCACAAGCAAGCGGCATTCGACTACTCCCACCGCCAGGCGCTCTGGGATTGCCGGGCGCAGTTTGGGAGTTACACGGAGTACGGTCGGTGCGATGAATTGGTGGCCCACACCGATGACGCGCTGGCGATCTTCGGCCCGGGGGAAGAAATCCGGCTGCGCTTCGACGCCAGCGCGCTGACTGCGCCGCCACCGGGAATGCGGCGTCACTTCATCCTTGAGGTCGATGGCTGGTGCAAGGACATGGACCGCTACACCGGTGATGGCCAGACACTCGATCCGCTGCCGACCCACACCCCGCACGCCACGACCGTCGATCGACGCCACGCCGAGTTCAACACCCGAATCCGCGCTGGGCTCTGACCCGCCTATACACTCGAGCAGTGTCGTCCACGACGCGCCGATACACCCCTGCAGTCGGTCCGAAGTTGCGCCGCGTACTTGGGGTGGTACTGCTGCTCAGCGCGGCGCTGGGGGTCAACAGCGTTTACTTGTCGTCGGTCACATTTCTG
>SYPI01000171.1 GCA_005804005.1 Planctomycetia bacterium | reverse complement strand
GTCTTTCACGCGCAGTCGCACATGGATGAGCAACGCGAACACCACGAAGGTATTCAGCGCGAACACTTCCTTCGGGTCCCAGCCCCACGGCCGTCCCCAGGAATGGTCGGCCCAGATAGCCCCCATCACGATGCCCGACCAGAGCATCACGAATGACAGTTGCATCAGCAACATGGTCACGCCGTCGAGCACTTCGCCGATCTTGGCGCCGCGCGAGGCGAACACTGCCCCGGCCCCGCCAGCGCGGGCGTACACCGCCTCGCCGCCGGTCAGCCGATAGACCAGGTAGCCCAGCGCCGCCACCGCGGCCATGAAGATCAGGGCGTAGGAGAAGATCACCACATTGGTGTGGATGTAGAGCCACACATCGTGCAACACCGGCATCATGTTGCCGATGGCCGGGTTCAACTGCACCGGCAGGAAGTGCGCGGCCATCAGGGCGACCATGCAGGCCACGCTGGCGGCGATGGCGAACAGACCGGCCGACTCGCGGCGGCGCAGCCAGATTTCCAGCGCTGCGGCAGCGATGGCGCCGAACCACACCGAGGTGGTGACCGCCTCGAACATGTTGGAGTTTGGCCAGCGCTGGGCGATCCACCAGCGCAGCATCACCGCGCCGGTGTGCAGTGCGAGCGCCACGCCGAACACTCCCAGCCCAGCGAAGCGCGCCCAGCGCCAGCGGTAAACAACCGCAGGGAGCAGCACCACGATCGCCAGCAGGTAGACCAGCCAAAGTCGGGTCAGGTTGCCGTTCTGGAAGTACCACGATTCCCAGCGCAGGCGTTCGCCGTCGGGGTAGGCGCCATCGGCGCAGGCCACCAGCCCCGGAGCCAGCGCCGCTACGGCCGCGTTTACCTTCGCCGCATCGCCGGCCGCCCAGCCTTCCACCATTTCCCGCCAAGCAGTCGAGGCATCACGCTGCGCGGCATCGGGAACTCCAGCCAGCGGCTCAGACTTCAGCCCGGCCTGAGCCACTGCGGCCGGGTCGGCCGCCAGCAGCATGATTTCCGAAACGCTATGCCACGGTGCGGAGAGTGACTCCTTGCCTGGCGGAACGATTTTCAAGCGCCCCAGCAACGACTCCGGCCGCATCACACTCGCCGCGCCCATCACTTGTTCGATCGCCGGGCCGGTGCGCAACAGGTCGGCCGCCATCTCGCGCAAGGTTGGGGCCAGTTGTGGCCGAATCAGCAGCGCCGGGGAAATCAGGCCGCTGCTTTGGAAGGCATCCATCCGCTCGCCGAGCGTGGCATCGGCCTGCATCAGCGCCTCGGCGATGCGGGCGCGGATCAGCGGGGCCTTGACGAAGACAACATCGGCGTCGCGATAGGCATCGGGCCGCAGCAGCATGTCGAGGTATGTGAACTCGGGCGATTGCCCATCAATGCGCCTCGGCCCGCTCACCAGCGACATGGTGGAGTGGGCGAACGAACCGAAACTCTTGATGCGCCCGTCGGTCTGCACCGCCACGCCCGCCAGCGGGGAGAGGTCGACCTCGCTGGCGAAGTCATCGGCGCGGGCGCTCGAAGTTGGGATCAGCATCGCTACCAGGGCGATGGCCACCGCGCTACCGATCGACGCAGCGCCGGATCCCCCCGCCGAACCTGATGCCGCCCCCACCCGCCGCCGCCGAATGATCGGCTTCACCGTGAAGGCGTAGATCATTCCCAGCACGGCCACGATGCAGCCAGCCAGTTGCAGGCCAACGCCGCGCCGGTTGGCCACGCCGAGCACCGTGTAGTTCATCCCCGCGCTGGCAGTGCCCGCGCCATCACCCGGATCGGGCGGGTCCCACTGGGCCTGGAAGTACCAATAGCCGTCGTACTCGACGGGCTCATTCACGCTCACCGCCACCGGCTCGCTCCATGAATCACCCGCGGCGAATCGCAGCATGCTGGTGTAGTTGCGGATGGTGGTGGCGTCGCCGGTGTAACCGCCCATGTGCGTGGTGAGCACGAACTCCTCGAGAGCCACGGGCGCCGGCAACGGCAGACGCTGCCGCGAGAACATCACCTCTGCGGTTCGCCCATCGGCCAGCCGAAAGGCGCTCGGAGCGAACGGCAACCCGCGCAGATTGTGCGCGGCATCTTCGTTGGCGTAAGGGTGGTAGTTCAGCCAACGCGGCGGCGCATCCCCGGCGGCGACCAGCGCCATGGAGAGCATCTCGGCGGCATCGCGGTGGCGTTGGGCCAGCGGCACGATGAACGGCCGCTGATCGGCCACGGCCCGCGGCATGAACGACTCCACGCTCAGGCCAATTCCTGCGGGCAACTGCAGAGTCTGCCCCACCGCAATGGGTTCAACGCGAGCTGGTGTCTGTGGCAAAGCGATCGCCAGCCGCAGACGGTCCGGCTCTGGCCCACCGATCACATTCAAGAGCGCGGCTGGCCGACCGGGCACAAACTCGACGCTGATCGATTCATCGGCAACGCCCCCGCCGGTGTGCGCCGCCGGGTCGGTACCTTCGACCGGCGCATCGCGGGTCAGGGCCGGATCATCGAAGACCCAGCGGCGGAACTGGCCCTGCGGAGTGCGCAGGTCGATCAAGGCCACATTGAATCGCTTGCCGCCAACCGAGATGTCGTCTTCGATTGCGGCAACACGGAACGAGTAGCCGGGGGCCTGCGGTGAGATCGGGCTGAACTCCTCGGCGG
>SYPI01000170.1 GCA_005804005.1 Planctomycetia bacterium | reverse complement strand
GGCACCAGCGCCCGCTCCCAGCGAGCCGACTGCTAACTCAGCATCACTTCGCACCGCGGTGAGCATCGACAGCCAATGGAGCTCCGGATTCACTGCCACCATTTCGATCACCAACTCTGGCAGCAGCGTGGTCGAGCATTGGACGATCGACTGGCCCCACGGCCCAGCCCTCTCCAGTTTGTGGAATGGTGTGCTCACCCAAAGCGGTTCGACATTGCACATCGCCGACGCCGGGTGGAACGCCACGATCGCCCCAGGTGGCAGCGTTGCCGTCGGGTTCGTTGGCGGCGGCAGTTGGACTAGCAGTATGGCTGCGTCAATCACCGTGGCAGCCACCGCAGTGCCCGCACCCACGCCGGTAGCGCCAGTAGCGCCAGGCGCGCCAGTCGCGCCAGTAGCGCCCACCCCGAGTTCACCCGCGAGCGGCGGTGAAACCACTCCGACCGTCGAGCCGACTCCCAACCCAAACGAATCCGCCCCGCCTTCGGGGACGAGCGTGGTGCAGTACGCCGCGCCGCGATGGCCCGAGCGCTTCTTCGCCCCATACGCCGATGTCACCCTGTGGCCGCCGGTTGATCTGGTTGAGGCGGCAGCGACCGGACCGGCCAAGTTCTTCACCACCGCATTTGTGGTGGCCAGTCAGGGCTCGGCATGCGACGGTGCCTGGGGTGGTTACTCCTCGTACACACCCGAATCACTGTTTCTCGCCGCCCAGATCGATGGCTTGCGTGCGCAGGGCGGCGATGTGATGGTCTCGTTTGGCGGTGCGGCTGGTACGGAACTGGCCGGAGCCTGCGCCAGCGCCATGGACACCGCGCTTGCCTATCAGGAAATCATCGATGCCTACCAACTCACCCACATCGACTTCGACATTGAGGGCTACTGGGTCGCGGATGTGCGCAGCCGCGAGCGACGCTCCGAGGCAATCCGCCTCCTCCAAGACTGGGCAGTGCGCGACGGGCGCGAACTGGTGGTCTGGTACACGCTGCCGGTGTTGCCGCAGGGCCTGACCGCCGATGGGCTGGCGGTGGTGCGGTCGGCGCTTCAGTGGGGCGTTGATCTGGCTGGCGTCAATCTCATGGCTATGGATTACGGGGCCAGTGCGGCGCCACCAGCATCGGCAACCATGGGCCAGTACGCCATCGCCGCGGCCGAATCAACCAGTACGCAGCTCGCCAGTCTGCTGACGAGTGTTGGCCGCACTCCAAGCGAATCGAAACTCTGGGCCATGATCGGCCTGACGCCGATGATCGGGCAGAACGATGTTCCCGGCGAAGTATTCACCCTGGCGGATGCGGCGCTGCTGCGCGACTACGCCAATGCTCGCGGCCTGGGCATGCTCTCCATGTGGAGCTTGACCCGCGATGAGGCCTGCCCGGGTGGCACCAGCCGCTGGGCGTCGCCATCCTGCTCTGGAGTGCTGCAGGCTGCCGGCGAGTTCGCCTGCACGCTAGGCGGCACCTGCAATCCGTGACTACCGCCCGTCACGCCGCTCGGCCACATGCGGCAGCTCAATCGTTCCGCCGCCGAAGCGTATCCCCAGAGTCTCCAGATACAGGTCCAGGCTCTGCTTCAAGCGGAAGCGGCGGGGCTCGATGCCCGCCAGCAGAAACAGCGTCATCAGCCGCATCAATCCGGTGGCAATGAACACCGCCGTGTAGCCGTCGCGGCCCACGCCGACAGCGCGCAGCATCCCGGCGCCGACCAGCGAGCCGACCACCATGGCGCTAGCGTGAGCCAGGTTGTAAACGGTCAGCAGGCCGGTGCGCCGGTGGGCTGGAATGACATCGAAGATGAGGAGGAAAGTGGCCGTTTCCCAGCAGGCCCAGGTGACGCCGACCACGAACTGCAGGGTGAGAATCCACCAGACGCTGTCGGAGACCGTCCATAGCGTGGCCATCGGCACGATGCCGATGCCGCCCATCCACAGGGGCACCCCCGGGCCGAAGCGCGCCGCCAGCCGTCCGACTCCCGGAAGTGCCAGGACGCGCGCGGCAAAGGTCACGATCATGGCCGCCAGAAACTCGGCGTAAGAGAAGTGCAGTACATCGAGCATGTACGGCGTGAAGAAGGCCCCGGACACATTCACCGAGAAGACCACCGCCAGCATGTAGAGCAGCAGGGCGCGGGTGGTGCGGTCGGAGAAGTCGCGCTTGAGCATGGGCAGGGAAGGGAGTTCCACCGAGCGGGCCAGATCGCGCTGCGGCTCGCCGTGATTAGCCAGCAACACAGTGGAAGCCGCCCTAGCCACGGCGGCAATCGCCAACAGAGCAGCAAATGCAGTCATCAGCAGCCCCCGCTCCTGCCCCCAGGCCAGCAACAGTCCGCCCAGCAACCCCAGGCACAGCCCGCCCTGCACGATGCGATTGCGCCGCGCCCAGAAGTGGGTGGCGATTCGCCGCGGCACAAGTGTTGGCGCCCACGCCTGCCACGGCGGGGCGGTGGCGAAGCCAGCGGCCCAATACAGCGTGATGAGCGAGTAGATCGCCGTGGCATTGAGCCCACCCAGCCAATCCAGC
>SYPI01000020.1 GCA_005804005.1 Planctomycetia bacterium | reverse complement strand
TTCGTGGCGGTCGATCATGTGCAGGCGCACTTGGCCTCGTCCGAACTCGAGTCATCGCCAGCCCCGCGACCCGCCGTCGGTCTGGTGGTTTCCGGCGGCCACACCAGCTTGTTTGAACTACGGAGCGATGCGCCTCCCCGGCGGCTCGGAGCAACGATTGACGATGCCGCCGGTGAAGCGTTCGACAAGGCGGCTGCGATGCTGCACCTCTCGTTCCCGGGGGGGCCAGCGCTTGATGAACTTGCCGAGCGCGGCAATCCCAGCGCAGTTCCACTCCCCAAGCCGCGAGCGGCGCGCGAGCTTGACTTCTCATTCAGCGGATTGAAGACGGCGCTGCTCTACGCCACCAACGGGCTACCGGAAGACCCGCGCCGCCCCGGCCGCCATGCGCCGCCGCCAGAACTGACCGAGTCGCGCCGCGCCGACTTGGCGGCATCATTCCGTCGGGCGGTGGTTGAGGCGATCCTGCAGCGCGTCGCTTTGGCGGTCGACACTGTCGGCGCGCAATCGCTGCTGGCTGGCGGTGGGGTGATCGCCAATCGATTGCTCCGCCGCGAACTCACTGCCCTGGCGCAGGCGCGGGGAATCGAATTGCGCCTCTGTCCGAGCCAATACTGCACCGACAACGCCGCCATGATCGGAGCGGCGGCGCAGGCGCGACTGGCCCGCGGCGAGTGCGATGACTGGGCCATCGGCGCCGAATCGGTGGTGGCGTGATGGCCTACCACCCGGCCTATGTCAGCGACGCCTTCCTGATGGTCGAGATGCCGCACCCGGCCACACTCGACGACGACACCCTCATGTCGCAGGTCGATGTCGCCACCGGTCGCACTCGCGGCCCAGGCGGGCAGCACCGCAACACCACCGACAGCGCGGTGTGGCTGTTGCACCGACCAACTGGGGTTGAAGCCGGAGCCTCGGAGCGTCGCCAGCAGTGGCAGAACAAGCATGTGGCCTTCAAGCGCCTGCGGGTGCGGTTAGCGGTTCAGTGTCGGACTCTCGTCTCGCGCGATCATTACCACCCGTCGGCACTATGGGTGGCGCGCCGTCAGGGTGAGCGCATGGCCGTGGCTCACGACCACCACGACTACGCCCCTTTGCTGGCCGAGGCGCTCGATCTGGTGGTCTGTCGCCGCTTCGATGTGGCCGGCGCCGCTGGCCTGCTGGGCATCACCATGAGCCAGCTGACGCGGTTGATCCGTCACGAGAAAGCGGCCTTCGCCCGCCTCAATGAAGGGCGAAAGTCGGTCGGTCTCCCTCCCCTGCGCTCTTAGGGCGCGTACCCTGAGTGGATGCCAGCAACCGCTGTTGATCTGCGCACTCTGGTGGCCGAGGAGTGCGCCAACCTGGCCGCGCTGCGACAGGACCTGCATCAGCATCCGGAGATTCAGTACGAGGAGCACCGCACCTGCGGAGTAGTGAAGCGGGAGCTTGACATGATCGGGGTTCCCTACGCTGCCGGCTTAGCTGGCGGCACCGGAGTCCTGGCGTTCGTAGATGGCCCGGGTGAACGGGCCATCGCGCTGCGCGCCGACATGGACGCCCTGCCAATCGCCGAAGAGACCAGCCTGCCCTACGCCTCAACCATCTCCGGAAAGATGCATGCCGGCGGCCACGCCGGCCACACCGCCATCCTGATCGGGGTGGCCCGGGTGCTGAAGCGCCTGGCCAGTCAGGGCGCGCTGACGCGCCCCGTCACCCTAGTGTTCCAGCCAGCCGAGGAAGGTGGTGGCGGCGGAGCGCGGATGGTGGCCGATGGCTGCCTCGACGGCTCACGGATTGGTCGGCCGGTGGAGCGCGCGTTCGCCTTGCACGGCTGGCCGTGGCTCGACCTGGGCTACGGCGCCACTCGCGAGGGGGCGCTGCTGGCCAGTGCCGACAGATTCAACATCCAAGTGCTCGGCAGCGGTGGTCACGCCGCATGGCCGCACACGGTGAATGACAGCGTGGTCGCCTCGGCGGCGATCATCATGGCGCTGCAGACCATCGTCTCCCGCCGGGTCGACCCGCTGGATGCCGCGGTGGTGAGCGTGTCCACGGTGCACGGCGGCACCGCCGGAAATGTCCTTCCTGAGTCAGTAGAACTCACCGGCACCATCCGAGCGCTGACACCGGCGGTACGGGCGTTCCTTCATCAGGAAGTGGTGCGCATTAGCCAGGCGACGGCCACGGCTCACGGCTGCCGCGCCGAGGTTGGTATTGATGACGGCTACCCGCCAACATTCAACGACCCCTCCGCCACGGCTGATATTCGGCGGGCGATGGCCCAGACATTCGGCGCGACCCGCGCAGTGGAGTACCCCCGGCCGGTCATGGGCGCCGAGGACTTCGCCTACTTTGGCGAACGCATTCCCGCGGCGATGTTTGTCCTCGGGCTGCACCGCCCCGATTCGCCGCCAATGCCTGCCTTGCACAACCCGAACTTCGACTTCACCGATGAGGCCATCCCGTTAGGAGTTGAAGCGCTGTGCCGTCTGGCGTTGGGTTGAACGGCCCAATGTGTGGGAATCGCGGCGCAACTCCTCAATAACGGGCTACCCTAAACCGACCACTTTTCACTAGGGAGAGATGACCTCTGATGCTCATTGCGAAATCATTGATTGCCCAGTTAGCCTTCGGCCTCGCCAGTCCCCCTGCCACACCAGCGATCCATGCCAAGACAGCGCCTGAAGGGCGAGCTGCTTGGACCGCCGCACCTGAAGCTCTCTCTGCGGAATTGGCGGAGGCAGGAGAGTCGCTAACTCTGACCGCATTCCCGCTCTCCGACGGTTCATTGGTCGAACTGCGGTTGGTCCGCGCCGAAGGCTTCAGCGCCGATGCCAGGCTCGTCTTGATGCAGCGCGATGCCCGCGGCACGCTGGTGGAGCAGAACTTGCCGCGGCCCGAACTGGATTGCTTCTCCGGCCAGATCGCCAACGATCCACAGTCGCGAGTGTTCATCGGTTCCGGCGCATGCGGCACCCACGGTTACATACAGTCGCTCGGAAAGACCCATGTCATTTCTAGCGGCCCGTTCGGTGCGGGCCTGCCAATTGTGGTCAGCGATGCCGCCACGCTGCCCTTCGACCCCAGCGCGTTTTCTTGCGGCGCCGATTCGCTCGAGCAGCCGGAACCCAGCGACGGTGGCCTAGCGGGCGCGGCCGACGCACCCTGCCGGCAGGCGCGATTGGCGATCGATACCGACAACGAGTTTCTGAGCGTCACATTTGTCAGCAACACTGCGGCGGCCTCGGCCTACGCCGGGCTGCTGTTCACCGCAATCCGCGAGATCTGCTCGGTCGATCTAAATCTGCGGCCAGCAATCTCCTATCTGCGCCTATGGCAAACTGAGGATCCGTGGGTGGGCACCGACATGTGCGGGCAACTCGGGGACTTCCGCAACTATTGGGAGGCCAACGAGGGCGGTGTCTCACGCCACTCTGCCCACTTGCTCAACGGTCGTGGGCTCGGCGGCGGCTGCGCTTGGCTGAACGCCATGTGCGTGAACTACTCCTACGCCTGCAGCGCCAACCTAGGCGGCTCGTTCCCCTACCCGGTCCTCGATCACGATCATGCCAACTGGGACTTGATGGTGGTGGCCCACGAGTTCGGCCACAACCTTGGCGCCCCGCACACTCACGACCAAGTCGGTTCACCCGAGTACTGCGGCGACAATGACTGCACCAACGCCTGGGCCGGCACCATCATGAGTTACTGCCACGGGTGCCCCGGCGGGTTGTCGAATGTCTCCATGACCTATGCACAGGTGAGCATCGACTCAATTCTGTCGTACCTGCCCACCGCCCCGTGCGACATGACCACAGCCAGCGAAGGCCCGGTGGCGGTAGCTGACTGGAGTTCAACGGGCACCGGAACGAGCGTGGAAATCGATCTGCTGGCCAATGACAACCTAGCGAACTGCGCAGAGATAGAACTCATTTCCGCCGGGCCATCCCAAGCTGGCGGCGTAGTGACGATCCTGCCAAGCGGCCTCGTTCGCTACACCCCGCCACCCGCGGCGGTTCAGATCACCGACTACTTCCCGTATGTCATCTACAACGGGGCTGCTGGCTACGGATTCGGCGATGTGACCGTCCAGGTCCTGCCGCTACACCCCGGCTCTCCGGTGGCTGGCAGCGAGCCTGGTTTGCGCGCCGAGTACTACGCCTTGAGTTCACCCAGCGTGTTGCCCGACTTCACCAGCCTCCAGAGTTACGCCAATGAGATCGTCCCGGACGTGAACTATGCCAGCACCAACGGTGTGTTCGCTGGCAGCGGCTTGGCCGATGGCATAGGCGCAGTGTTCGAGGGCTGGCTGGTCGTGCCCGCTGGCGGGCTGTGGACGCTCTACACCAACAGCGACGACGGATCACGCCTGAAGGTTGATGGCTACTTCGTGGTGGAGAACGACGGCCTGCACGGAATGTGGGAGCGTTCGGGCGCCATCGGGCTGGCTCCCGGATTCCACTCGGTGCGCATCGAGTTCTTTGAGAACGGCGGCGGCGCTGGCTGCATCGCCAGCATCGCCGGTCCGGGCATGGCCAAGCAGCCGATCCCGGCGAGCATGCTGCGTAATGGCGGAATCTTCGTCGACGCCGACCTGAATGATGACGGTGAGGTCAGCGGTGCCGACCTGGCACTACTGCTGGGCTACTGGGGAACCAGCGGCCCGCTGGGCGACCTCGACGCCGACGGCAGCGTCGGCGGCAGCGACATGTCGCTATTGCTTTCGTCCTGGACGATCGGATCATGATTTCAGCCGCTGTAGGAGCCACCGCGCTAGCACTCTTCGGCTTGGGCGGTGGGACCGACCTGTGGCAACCAGCGGGCGATGATCTGGCCCGACAGTTGCGCAGCGCTGGTCAGCAGTTGCTGCTCACCGATTTCACTCTGTCAGACGGCAGCTCCGCCGACCTGCTCCTGCACCGCGTTGATGGCTGGGCCGCAGACGCCGAGTTGGTGGTTGTGCGCGCCGACGGCAAGGCGGGTACGCGCACCGACCAGTTGCCGCGACCTGAGTTGCACTGCTTTTGGGGCGAAGTCATCGGCGAAGCGGCATCGCGGGTTTTCATTGGCACCGGCGATTGCGGAACACACGGATTCATTCAGAGCGCCGGCCGGCTCCACAGCATTTCTAGTGGATCGTTCGGGGCCGGGCTGCCGGTGCTGGTGACCGACATCGCCCAGTTGCCGTTCGATCCGCGCGACTACGCGTGTGGTGCCGACACGGTTGGCGACGCCGATGGGGCGGATGGCTCGGGTGGATTGGCTGGCGACGCGCCCTGCCCACAAATCCGGGTGGCATTCGACACCGATCAGGAGTTCCTCAACAACACCTTCGGCGGGAATGTCGCGGCGGCCACCGCCTACGCCGGGCTGCTGATGACCGCGGTCTCGGAGATTTACGCCAGCGAGATCAACCTTCAAGTGGCTCTCGGTTATCTGCGTATCTGGCAGACAACTGACCCTTGGATCGCCACCTCAATGTGCGCGCAACTGGAGCAGTTCCGCAACTACTGGCAGATTTACGAAGACAGCGTGGCCCGCCACGAGGCACACCTGCTGTGTGGCCGGTCACTGGGCGGTGGTTGCGCGTACCTAAGCTCAATCTGCAACGGCAGCGAGTTCGCCTGCAGCGCCAATCTCGGCGGGTCTTTCCCATACCCGATCGTCGACCACCACTCTGGCAACTGGGATCTGATGGTGGTGGCCCACGAGTTTGGCCACAACCTCGGAGCGCCCCACACTCACAACCAAGTCGGCTCGCCCGAGTACTGCGGCAACGGCGACTGCTCCAACGCC
>SYPI01000169.1 GCA_005804005.1 Planctomycetia bacterium | reverse complement strand
CGTTGGGGGCCGCGAAAGGGGGGGCATCCTAGCCCCCTCCGCCTATACTCGCTCTGCGTCCACGGATCGGAACCAACGCTCTGGCGGCAGGAGGCCGCGTGTCCGGCTGGATCCCCAGTGCCATGAATCGCGGCATGTTTCAGCGGCGACTGTTCGCCGTGGGTGGAGTGTTCGTGCTGGTGGTGGCGGCGCTGGCCACGCGGCTGTGGGGGCTGGCAGTCGTAGACGGGGATCGCCATCTGGAAGTGGCCGAGTCGCGAGCTGATCGGGGCCGCCTACTGCCGACTTGGCGGGGAACGATTCGCGATCGCCGCGGGAGAGTGATCGCCGAAGATGTGCCCAGTTACGACCTAGCCTTGCGCTACGAGTTCATCACTGGGAGTTGGATCGGCCATCAGGCGCGCACGACGGCGATGGCCAAGGCCGGTCGCGCCGCATGGGCGCGAATGACACCGGGGCGGCGGACTCTGCTGGTGGAGGAGCATGGCGAGGAGATGACCCTCCGGCGCGAGGAGATAATGAATCAGGTTGCCGCGCTGGGAGGCATGTCGCGGGCCCAACTCGATGAACGCTGCGAAGAGATAGTCGCTGGCGTGGAACGGGTGGCCGACGCAGTGCGCGCCCGTCAACTTCAGGCGCGAGTGGCACTCGATGGCCCGGAGGCGGCGTCATCCTTCTCACCCGAACCGGTCCGCGAGCAGACGCAGTCGCATGTCATCGCCCCCTCGGTGAGTGATTCGGTGGCCTTCGCCGCGCGACGACTCGCCGATGCGTTCCCACGGAGCGTTGAGGTGATCGATGCCGCAACGCGCAGTTATCCGTGGTCAAAGGTGGAGATCGACATTGCCCGGGGCAGTCTGCCGGTGCCGCTGCGTTCGAGCGCCCCGGAGACTGTGGTGGTCACCGGCGTCGCCGATCACCTGATTGGCTCGGTGCGGACCGAAGTGCAACTGGAGGACATCGCCCGGCGCCCGCTGCAGTTTCGCGATGCTGACGGCGCTTTGGTGATCGATCTGGGCGGGTACCAGCCCGGCCGCGATTCAATCGGCACCCGTGGAATGGAGCTGGCTGCTGAGGACACCCTTCGCGGCACGCGCGGCGAACTGCTGCGCAATGTGGCCATGAATGAAGAGGTGCGCATCGAACCGATTCCCGGTCGAGACATCAATCTCTCCATCGACATCGCCCTGCAGGCTCGTATCGAGGCCACGCTTCACTCTGAAGTTGGGCTCACCGAAGTGCAGCCGTGGCATCTGGGCTGGGTGGGCGGCTTGCCCAAGCCGGGGCCGCTGCCGATTGGCACCCAACTGGCGGCAGCCGCAGTGGTAATCGAAGTGGCCAGTGGCGAGATTCTGGCGATGGCCTCAACGCCATCGGTGGAATCGGCTGCCGACATGAGCGACGCCGACCGCGCCCGGCTGCAGCCGTATGTGGATCGCGCCGCGGCGGCGGCCTTCGCCCCCGGATCGGTCATCAAGCCGCTGGTGTATGCCGCGGCAGTCGCCGAGGGAGTGTTCCGCGTCGACGAAGCGGTGACCTGCACCGGCCACTACTTCTCCGACCGCAAGGATGTGGCCCGCTGCTGGATCTATCGGCCGGAGTATCGACTGGCCACGCACACCGAAAAAGTCGGCGGGCCGCTGGGCGTTGAACAGGGCATCGCCCGCAGCTGCAACATCTTCTTCTACACCCTGGCGGATCGACTCGGTGCCGAGCGCCTGACCAGTTGGCTGCGATCGTTCGGTCTCGGGAGCGTTCCCGATTGCGGCCTGCTGGTAGAGCGCCCAATCGAGACCGGCATCCGCCGCACTGGCGAGGCCAGCGGCACAGTGCCTTCGGAATCCATGCTTGATCGGCTGCGGCGCGACAACGACCATTTCACGCCGGTGATTCTGGGAATCGGGCAGGGGCCGATCACCTGGTCGCCGCTGCAGGCTGCCCACGCCTACGCCACGCTGGCCCGGGCCGGTGAAGTGCGCGGACCGAGCATCTATCACGGACCGCGCCCGGATGGACGGGGCCGCGACCTGGCCCGCTTGAACATTCCCCGCGAGGCGGTGCTGCGCGCTTTGGAAGGAATGCGCCGCAGCATCGAGGAGCGCTACGGGACCGGCCACCACATGACCATGCAGAACGGCGCGCAGGAGCCGATCTTTGATTTTCCGGCGGTCGAGGTATGGGCCAAGACTGGCACCGCGCAGGCACCGGGGATCCGCGTGGATGTAGACGAAGACGGCAACTCGGATCGGCCGATCACCGGGGCCGACCACGCCTGGTTCGTCGGGCTGGCCGGCGACCGCGCCAATCACACCCCGCGCTACGCGATCGCCGTGCTGATCGAAAACGGTGGTCCCGGTGGCCGCGCTGCCGGTCCGGTGGCCGCGGCTGTTGTGCAGTCGCTCATCGATGAGGGTTACCTCGGCGGGGCAGGGGACCAGACCCAATGAGCAGTCTGGTTGGCAGATTGTCGCCAGCCTCATTGCGCGGTTCGCACTTGGACGGGCGGACGCGGCGAATTCAACTTCGTTCAGTTGGGTGGATTCCGGTGCTGGCCGCGCTGGGACTGTCGCTCATTGGCCTTGAGGCCATCGGCACAACTGAGGGGGCGTTGGCCTCGCGGCAGGGAGTGTTCCTACTGGTCGGCATCGCCGTCGCTGCGGCGGTTGGCCTGCCTAACTATCGCTGGGCCGAGCGCGCCGCATGGCCGCTGGTGGCTGTGGCCATCGGTCTGCTGCTGTTCGTGCTGGTGCCCGGAGTGCCAGATTTCCTGGTGCATCCGCGCCACGGAGCGCGGCGCTGGATCAATCTAGGTTTCACCCAGTTGCAGCCGTCGGAGGTGGCCAAGTTTGCCGCCATCCTCGGTGTGGCAGCGTGGCTGCGGCGGTCCGAACATCACCGCACCCTGCTGGGGCTGCTGGTGCCATTCGCGCTGATGCTCGGCCCGGCACTGCTGGTGCTGATCGAACCGGATCTGGGCACGGCGCTGCTCTTCGCCCCAACGGTGATTGTGATGCTGCTGGCAGCCGGAGCGCGCACTAGGCACATTGCGGCGATCTGTCTGGCCGCACTATTGGCGGTGCCGGCGGTCTATCCGATTCTGCGGCCGCACCAACGCGATCGGGTCGATGCGCTGATCGCGCAACTCAAGGGCGATGACCGCTTCGTGCGCTCCATCGGATTCCAAGCCGACCGGGCCATCACACTGGCCGGGGCTGGCGGACTGACCGGGCAGGGGGTCGAGCAGGCCGGTCTGCTGCTGCGCGAGAACGCCCTCCCCGAAGAGCACAACGATATGGTCTTCGCGGTGGTGGCCTGCCGCTGGGGAATGCTGGGTGGCGCGGCGGTGTGGTTGCTGTCGCTGGCCTTCAGTCTGGGCGGCTTCCTGGTCGCCGCAACCTGCCGCGATCCATTTGGTCGTCTGGTGGCCACCGGGATCAGTGCCATATTCTTCGTGCAGATGGCGGTGAACACCGGCATGACCATCGGCATGCTGCCGATTACCGGGATCACGCTGCCATTCGTCAGTTACGGCGGCACCAGCCTGGTGGCGTGCTGGGCAATGGCCGGAT
>SYPI01000168.1 GCA_005804005.1 Planctomycetia bacterium | reverse complement strand
GTTCAGGCGCTGGAAGCCGTCCATGTAGACCGAGTAGGCGCGCTCCTCTTCCTCGGCCGTCTGCCGCCGCCGCAGCAGTTGGGCGTAGCGATTGATGGCATCGGGCGAAGAAGGATTGGCCTCGTGCTCCACCCGGGCGCGTTCCAGGTTGCGCGTCTCGACATCGGCCCCACCTGATATCGACTCCGCTTCCTCGAGCGCCCGCTGCTTGTCGAGGTCTTTCACATTGGCGCGGAAGCCGCCTTCCTCGCTGGCGGTCTGGGTGTACCCGCCTTGCTGAATGGCCCGCGCCGCGCTGAGCTGATTGAGTTCGCTCTGCAGTTCGCCGTCGGACGGATCAAGGCGGATGGCCTCCTGCCCACACGCCAACGCCTCGTTCCAGGCATCCAGTTCGGCGAAGAGATCCTTGGCGCGTACCCAGACTTTCTTGGATGGCTTCTTAGCCATGTGGGCGCGGACCAGATTGAGCACCCGCGTGGCGATCCAGCTTCCCCACGAAGTCTGGCCGGCACCGACGGCCGCGGTCATCGTCTCCATCGCCCGGTCGAGGCTGTTCACATCGCGCATCCATGCGAACTCGGCCATGGCAAACTTGTCGATCGCGCTGGTCCCCTCGATCTGGCGCAATTCATCCCGGCTGGCGGGCTTGCCGCCCCCGCGGTGGTGGCCGATGGCCGACTCCCACATGGCTTCGTGCGTGGTCAGTTCACCCGGGTCGAGGCGCACCCCCATCGCTAGGTAGACGAGGGCCGTGCCGTGATTGCCCTGCGCGGCGATCCCCTTGCCGCGAGTCACCCACTCCCGCGCCTTAGCCGGTTGCGGCTTGAACTGGGCCAGCGCGGCGCTGGGGTCTTCCTTCTTCTTCCAAGAAAAGATCACGGCTGCGGAGTTCTCAAGGGCAGGACACAAGCGTAGGGCTCCACGCGGACTCGGTCAATGCGGGGACGGGCGTTGCTAGGATGGCGCGATGAACGCGAGTGCTGGGTTAAGGCTGGTGCTCCACCCAGACCCGGTGCTGCGGCGTAAGGCGGTTCCGGTGATTTCGGTCGATGAGGGCACCCGCGAGTTGGCGCTCGAGATGGCGCGAATCATGGCGGAAGAAGAAGGGATCGGGCTGGCTGCCCCGCAAGTGGGGCGGTCGCTGCGGGTCATCCTCACCGCGGCGATGCCGGATGGATCGCAGATGGCGCGTACTTGGATAAACCCGATCGTCGAGCGGCTGGAAGGCAACCTGGTTGAGCACGACGAGGGCTGCCTGAGCCTTCCGGAGATTCGCGGCATGGTGCGCCGACCTCCGCTGTGCGTGGTGCGGGCCACCGATGAACATGGACAGGAGTTTCGCATGGAGGCGCAGGGGCTGCTGGCGCGGTGCCTCCAGCACGAGATCGATCACCTCGACGGAGTCCTGATCATCGATCGGTTCACGCCGCTGGATCGGCTGGCGAATCGGCGCAAGTTGAAGCAACTTGAGGCCGGGGGGTGAGTCAGCGGCCGCGGGTGGCGCTGGTAGGCAGCGGCGCGTTCGCGCTGCCATCGTTTCAGGCGTTGCAGGTGGTGGCCGAAGTTGCTCTGGTGGTGACTCAGCCGCCGCGTAACTCCGGGCGGGGATTGCACGAGGAACCCACCCCGGTGGGCGCCTGGGCGCGCGGCAACGGGTTGCCGCTCCTGGAAACCGCCGACTTGAATTCGGCGGCGGCGCTGGTCCAACTGCGTAGCGCCCGCCCCGCGTGCCTACTGGTGATTGCCTTTGGTCAGAAGCTTTCTCCAGAGGTGCTCGAGGGCTACGGAGCGTTCAACCTGCACGGGTCAATGCTGCCGGCATGGCGCGGGGCGGCGCCGATCCAACGGGCCATCATGGCGGGCGAGACGCGCCTAGGCGTGTCGGTGATTTCACTGGCGGCGCGGATGGATGCCGGCGAGGTCTACGCCCGGGCGGACCTGAGTGTCGGCGACGATGAGGTTTCTTCTGAGGCCCATGACCGCTTGGCACTGCTGGGCGCGCCGCTGATGGTGAAGACGCTGCACCAGTGGCAGGGGGGAACGCTGGCGGGCGACGCGCAAGTTGAATCGCGCTCGACCCACGCCGCCAAGTTGCGGCGCGAGGATGCCTGGGTCGATTTCAACGCCAGTGCCGCGCTGGTTCGGGCTCGTATCAACGGCCTCTCGCCGTGGCCGGGGGTGGATGCCGTGGTGGCAGGTGAGTCGTTCCGCATTCTCCGCGCCGCCAGCGGACCGGGTGTCGCGCCCGATGGAACTGCCCCCGGCACGCTGCTGGATGAACAGAATGTGGCCTGCGCCTCGGGAGTGGTCTGCCTTCGCGAAGTGCAGCCGCGGGGGGGACGCCGGATGAGTCTGCGCGATTTCATTCATGGCCGACGCCTCAGCCCCGGGGTGCGCATCGAGTCGGCACCGCAGCGATGAGCGGCGTCCGAACTGCCGAGCTCGATTACCCGCTGGCGGCGGCCTCGATCGCTACCGAGCCAGCCCGGCCGCGCGACAGCGCCCGCCTGTTGGTGGTGCGGCGGGGATCGGCAGCCGTTGAGCATCGCCAGATGCGCGACCTGCCGGATTACCTGTGCAGGGGCGACTTGCTAGTGATGAATCGAAGTCGGGTTGTGCCGGCGCGGCTGGTTGGCAGGCGCGCTGGCGACAATCGACCGATCGAGGGTCTGGCCCTTGGTCCGGCCCCGGACGCGGCCGATCAGTGGTTGGCGGCCATCTGGCAGAGCCGACGACTGAAGCCGGGTGATCGATTGGTGTTTGAGGACACTGGCGGCGAAGCGGGCTCTCCCCCAACGGGCGAGGTTGAGTGCGTCGAGCGTGACGGGCCGCACTGGCGCATCTGCTTTCACGGCGGGCTCGGCGCCGTGCAGTTTCTGGAGCGATTCGGACGAACTCCACTGCCCCCGTACATCCTTCAGGCTCGCTCAGGCCTGCACCCGTTCGTCGATTCAGACGATCGGACCGACTACCAGACCATCTACGCGGCAGGAATCGACTCTGACCACCCATCGGTTGCCGCACCGACTGCCGGGCTCCATTTCACCCCCGGCCTTCTGGAGGGAGTGGAGCGCGCGGGCGTTGAGCGCGTCGAGGTCGATCTGGCGGTCGGGCCGGGGACATTCCGGCCGGTGGAGACTGAGTTCCTGAGCGATCACCCCATGCACGAGGAGTTCTGCCGGGTGGATCCGGCTGCCCGCGAGCGGATCGACTCCTGGGGGAGCCCCCGCGCGGCGGGCAGGCGAATCGTTGCTGTGGGTACCACCAGCGTGCGTCTGCTGGAGAGTCTGCCCCCGGGATCACTGGCTGCGCTTCCCGGTGGCGGTCTCCAGTTCGGCACCCGCTTGCTCATTCAGCCGGGACACCAATTCAGGCGAGTCGACGCCTGCTTGACCAACTTCCACCTGCCGCGATCGACCCTGCTGGCCCTGGTGGGTGCCATGCTGGGACTGGACCGGGTCAAGCAGTTGTACGCGCTGGCGCAGGGCGAGGGGTACCGCTTCTACAGCTTCGGCGACGGCATGCTGATCCTGGAATGAGGCGGTGGAGAATGCCGATGAATGGTGGACGAATGAGCGGCGCTGCCGCATACTGCCACCTGCGGGCAAGGAGGCCCGGTTCGACGCATGGCTGCGCTCAAACTCAACGACCTGCTGAAGAGTTGCCGGGGAGTGGTGGCGCGACACTGCGCTGGCCAACCGTGGCAGACTGCTGATGCGGATCCGCTGGTCACTAGCATCACTGACGACTCGCGCCGAGTGACTGTCGGCAGCGTGTTCGTGGCCCGCCACGGTGAACGCACTAACGGCGGCGCATTCATCGGTGAGGCAATCTCGCGCGGCGCGGTGGCGGTGATCTCCGAGCCGGGGAGCGCCATGGGCTGGCCGGGCCACTGGATCGAAGTTGCCTCAGCGCCGCAGTCCCTGGCTGATCTGGCCGAGGCCATTCATGGAAGCCCAGGCGCGCAACTGCAACTGGTCGGTGTGACCGGAACCAATGGCAAGACCACGATCACATCGCTCATCCGGCAGTTGCTGAACTCGGCAGGCTCGCGCTGCGGATTGATCGGCACGATCGAGGTTGACGACGGCGGCGGCGTCCAGTCGGCGGTAATGACTACTCCCGGGAGCGTGGAACTGAGCGCGATGCTGGCGCGCATGGTCAGCAATGGTTGCTCGCACGCTGCCATGGAAGTGTCCAGTCATGCCCTGGCCCAAGACCGCGTGGCGGCCCTGCCGTTCCGGGTGGCCGTGTTCACAAATCTGACCGGCGACCACTTGGATTACCACGGCACTATGGAGTCCTACGCCGATTCCAAGGCCCGACTTTTCGCGGCGCTTGCCGCCGGCACAACGGCGATCGTGAATGCCGAGGATCCTGCCCATGGGCGGATGCTGCGCGACTGCCACGCCAGCGTGCTGAGCTGCGCCTTCGAAGGCCGCGCCGCCGACTGCACGGTGAAGATCGAGCAGGCCGACATGACGCAGATGAACTGCACCCTGCGCGGGCCCTGGGGTGCTATCTCGCAGACAGTGCCGATGGTCGGGCGGCACAACGCCATGAATATCCTGCAGGCAGTGGCTGCGGCTCATTCGCTGGGAGTTCCATTGGTGGGGCTGATCGCCGGCCTGCAGGCCGCCAGCGCCCCGGCCGGGCGGCTTGAGCCGGTCCACTCTGCGGGAGATGACATCGCTGTGCTGGTTGACTACGCCCACACCGACGACGCGCTGCGCAATGTGCTCAGCGCGCTGCGCGGGGTGGTGAGAGGCCGTGGTCGACTGGTGGCGCTCTTCGGCTGCGGCGGCGACCGCGACCGCACCAAGCGGCCGCGCATGGCGCAGGTGGCGACAGAATTGGCGGATGTGGTCTGGGTGACCAGCGACAACCCGCGCAGCGAGGAACCAAGCACGATCATCCGTGAGATAGTGGCGGGGGTACCGGAGCGCGACGTTGTCAAGGTGCGCATCGATGCCGACCGTTCGGCGGCGATCGCTGCTGCGGTGAGCACGGCGCGCGAGGGCGACGTGGTGCTGGTGGCCGGCAAGGGCCATGAGAAGGAGCAAGTCATCGGCACGCAGCGGCGGCCATTCGACGATGTGCATGAAGCGCGCACGGCGCTGACCAGACGCCGCCAGCGGCGGCGGGAGGCGGAGTCGTGAGCGTCATCAACTCCAGTGCTGCGGAACCGGAGTCGGCCCCGGGCATTTTCCTCTCGGCCGACGGTCTAGCTCAGGCCGCGCAGGGGACATGGCTGAATCGCCCGGCGCAGTCGTGGCTGGCCGGAGTTTCCACCGACTCGCGGGGCGAGATTGCCGACCGCGCCTTCTTCGCCCTGCGCGGGCCGCGCTTTGATGGCCACGATCATGTAGCGGCGGCCTGTGCGGCTGGCGCTGCGGTTGTGGTGGTGGCGCGGCCGTGCGCAGTTCCAACCGGAGCCGGTGTGCTGCTGGTCGAGAATCCGCAGCGCGCTCTGGTGGACACGGCGCGCGTCTGGCGGGAACGCCTGCTGGCCCATGTCACCGCGATCACTGGCTCGGCTGGAAAGACGACCACTCGGCGACTGATCGCCGCGGCGCTGGCATCCCAGCGGCGGGTGCACGCCAGTCCAAAGAGTTTCAACAACGAGATCGGCCTGGCGCTGACGATTCTCTCCTGCCCGCGCGAGGCTGAGGAACTGGTGCTGGAACTCGGCACCAATCACCCCGGCGAGATCGCCATGTTGGCGCAATTGGCCCGCCCCCACACGGCGGTGGTTACCAGCATTGGCCGGGTTCACTTGAGTGGCCTAGGTTCGCTGGCCGGAGTGGCGCAGGAGAAGGCGGCGCTGTTGGCGGCGTTGAACCGCGAGGCCCACGGCTTTGCCGATGGCCAGAGTCCGGAGTTGGCGGCGGCGGTCGCCACCGGCGGTATCCGGGCGCGCATCCACTGGCTGCGCTCTGACCGCATCTCCAAACGCTGTCCCGACGCAACCGGACAGACCTTCGAGGCGGTGGTTGATGGAGTCGCGGTGACGGTCCGCACCCGGCTATACGGCGAGCACAATGCCCGCAACGCGCTGACCGCATTGAGGGTGGCCCTGCACCGGGGCATCGGGCGCGATGATGCGCTGCGCGGCATCGCTGCCGTTGAGGCGGTGGAGGGCCGACTGGCGCCGCAGATGGCCGGGTCCATTCTGGTGGTGAACGATTCGTACAACGCCAATCCCGAGTCGGTGCTGGCGGCCATTGCCGCGCTGGGGGAGATCGCGCCAAGCGCCCGGCGGCGGGTGGTGTGTCTAGGTGACATGCTCGAACTCGGTGAACAGGGGCCCCAACTGCACGCGGCGGTGGGTCGCCGGGTGGCGGCGGCGCTGCGTGATGGCGAACTGTCGGCGGCGCACTTCATCGGTGAACTCTCGGTGCACGGGGCGCAGGAGTGTGTCCGGGCCGGGATGGCCGCCCGCGTCACGCATTCGGCGCAACTCGAGAGTGAGTGCCTGACGGCGCTGGAAGCTGCATTGCTCCCCGGGGACGCGGTGCTCATCAAGGCTTCGCGAGGTTCGGCGCTGGAGAGATTGATCCCGGCGATCGAGCGGGCTGGCTCGGCGGCGGCCGCGTAGGCATGCTGTACTTCCTTACCGAGCGGCTGCAGGCATGGCTCGACGAGCGCGGGCTCGCTTCGCTGGTGATGGTGATGTTCCAACTGGAGTTCCGGGCCTTCTTGGCGCTGCTGCTTTCATTCGGCGCGGTGCTTTGGGCCGCGCCGGGTGTCATCAGATGGCTGGAGCGCAAGAAGGTCGGTGATCTGGCCGAGTTCAATCACGAGCAACTCAATGCCATCATGCGTTCTCGCGCTGGCACCCCCACCATGGGCGGACTGGTGACCGGCGGGGCGATCCTGGCCACTGTTCTGCTTCTG
>SYPI01000019.1 GCA_005804005.1 Planctomycetia bacterium | reverse complement strand
GCGCACCCCGTAGCGCTCGGCGGCTTCCAGCACCAGCCGGAGTTCCGACAGATTCTCAATGACCGGAATGATGTTGCGCCCCAGCTTGGCGGCCAGCGTTACGAACTCGATGTAGCGGTCTTCCTTGAAGCCGTTGCAGACAATCAGACGGTCGGGCGCATCGCCGGTCATTCCCAGCACCGCTAGCAACTCGGGCTTGGAGCCCACCTCGAGGCCGAAACCAAGCGGCACTCCAGCGCGGCGGATCTCCTCGACCACGCGCCGCTGCTGATTCACCTTGATCGGGAAGACGGCGGTGTACGCCCCCTTGTAGCCGTTCTCCTTGATCGCCGAACTGAATGCTTCGTGGAGGTCCGCCATGCGCCGTTGGAGCAAATCGTTGAAGTGGATCAGCACCGGGGTCTTCAATCCGCGGTCACGCATCCCCTGCACCACTTCCAGCAGGTCGATTTCCGCGCCGGGGGTGCGCGTCGGGCGCACCACGATATTGCCGGAGTCGTTGGCGTCGAAGAATCCCTTGCCCCACTGGCGCAAGTTGTAGAGGGCCAGCGTGTCGTCGATCGTCCAACCCGGCTCAAGGCCGCTGCGCGGCGCGCGCACCCGGGCTGGGGCCGATGGAGACTGCGAAGAGGTTGCCGGAGTGCCTGCCGGAGTGGCGGGCGGCTGGATCTGGGTCATCGTCGGAGAAGCCTCACCTGAGCGGCACCAGCGGAACGCTTGGCCACCGTCTCGTTGCGAACAGGAAGAAATCCTATCCGCGCGGACTCACGGGGCCAGATGCAGCTGTCGAATCTTTTGAATTCTCTGCGGCGGCGTTCGACGGCCAGCCCGCCCCGCGCGGAAGTTTCGGCAGCAGGAGACTGTTGACTGCCGTAGCCGTGCCGAAGTTGGCGGTGCGTGGGAAGACCCGGTCGTCCCAAGTGCCCTCGGCGCTGCGGGTGCGCAGCAGCAGTTCGAAGAGTCGCTCGCGCAATGGAGCCCGCTCCGCCTCGGGGAGCAGTTCCACCGCTTGGGCCGCCGCCAGATGGGCGTAATAGAAGTAGTACGGCGCCACGCCGTAGGGCGCGGCGTGTGTGCCAGGCTTGGCGCGCCGCTTCTCCAGTTCATCCCAGTGGGCGATGAAGGCCTCGACCGCACCACGCAGGCGAGCCGCGTCGCTGCGGCCGGCCATATAGAGCGCCGACTCAGTGGCGGTCATCCGCCCGGTTGCCCCAGGCACGGACTTGGTGCCCTCCTTGTTCTGATCCTTGGAGGAGTATGCGACATTTCCCGACTCCGAGCGGCAGCGCTCCAGCGCAGTGAGGCCCCGTTCCACGACCGCCGAGTCGACCTCGAAGCCCTGCGCCCGCGCCTCGAAGAGTGTCAGCAGGCAAGGCGCGGTCATGAACGGACTGGCGGGCGAAGGTGCTTCGGCACCAGACTGACGGGCGTAGTTCCAGCCGCCGACCTGCGGAATCTCGATCTTCTGAAGTGCCGCCAGGTACCAGCGCAGGGCCGCGTCCACTTTTCCCTCAGCGCCAGCAGGAACCGCCTGCGCGGCGCGCAAGGCCAGCAGGAACTTGGCCCCGTAGCAGTACCCCCAGGCGCGCACGTCGTATCCGCCCGAGTAGT
Organism: Planctomycetia bacterium; assembly: GCA_005804005.1. Classification (GTDB taxonomy): domain Bacteria; phylum Planctomycetota; class Phycisphaerae; order Phycisphaerales; family SM1A02; genus SYPI01. Next base: position 1,597 of record SYPI01000019.1, on the reverse strand, counting down.
CGTCGATGCTCATGTCCGGCTGGGTGATTCCAGAACAGACGAACTCCGCGGCCCGGGCGATTGCTGCGTCACGCTTGGCGTTGTCGGCCGCTGGCGCCGCCAGCAGCATCTGGGCGCAGATCCCCGTGCCGCCGATTCGATACCCCATGGGTATCTCGCCGCGCACCCGGTAAACGCCTTCGTAGGGCCACTCGCCCTGCGCCTCTTCCATCACCAGCACGCGCTCGGCGCCGATGCGGATGCACTCGTCAACGGATGGCGGCGCGGCGAGGGGCGCCGCGACCGGGGCCGCGACGGGAGCCGCTTCCTGCATGGCGAACATCCCGGCAACAACGCAGACTGTGGCGCTCAACATGAGTTCACTCTACTTCCACGCCCCCCCACATTGGGAATCGCCCCTCGCGGTACGCTTGGCCCATGCTCCGCATCTTGGCCGGAACCTACCGCTCGCGCGTGCTGGCGACGCCCACCGGCGAGGACCGGACCCGTCCGATGACTTCGCGGGCCCGCGAATCGGTCTTCGACCTGCTGCGCGGCTGGTTCGACGGCACCAATGTGCTAGATCTGTACGCCGGAGTAGGCACCATGGGGCTGGAAGCGGTCAGCCGTGGCGCGGCGCGCGTGGTCATGGTGGAACGCGATCGGCTGGTTTACCGGCATCTGCAGGCCAATGTCGCTGCGCTGGGCTGCGAGGATCGCTGCACCACGATTCTGGGTGATGCCCTTGGGGCAACCGCGCTGGCGGCGGCGCCAGCCCCCTGCTCCATCGCCTTCCTGGACCCGCCTTATGAAGCCATGCGCAGCACGCCCACCCGCGACCGAGTGTTCCGGCAGGCCGGCAAACTCCTCAGCGTAATGGCCCCAAAGTCGTTCATGGTGCTGCGCACTCCGGAGCGGCCCGATGCCCACTACTCGCTCCCCGGATTCGACGGACCCGAGGTGCACCGCTACGGCGAGGACATGCATGTCCTGCTCTATGCGCCTTCGGCGCCGGCGCCGGCGCCATCGGCCGGAACACCGGCGTGATTGGTTCGCCAGCGGACTCGTTCCCGCACTCCCTGCGACAGGCCAGCCGCTGGACTCAACTCGGTGGCGTGCCAGTAGTGATCGTTCATCCAGCGCACGCCGGAATGAACTTGACTGGCCCAGTGCCATTGCTGCTGTGGTTCCATGGTCGCACCGTTAACAAGGAACTCGACCCGGGCCGATACGCGCGCCTGCTGCGTCTGGGCATCGCCACCTGTGCGGTCGACCTCCCCGGACACGGTGAGCGCCGCGAGGAGGCGCGTCAGGGACCAGAGGCGACGCTCGGAGTGATCCAACAGGCGGTGGCTGAAATCGATTCAGTGCTACGGGAACTGCAGGCCCTCGGCGGGATTGACCTGAACCGACTGGCAATCGGCGGAATGAGCGCCGGAGGAATGGTGGCGATGGTGCGCTGCTGCCGGGAGCATCAGTTCCGCGCCTTGCTGCTGGAGGGGACTGCTGGAAGTTGGAGTGGGACTGGCGGGCGAACCTGGGCCAATGCCCCGGAATCAATGGCCCTCGAGCCAATCCGGAATCTGGAGCACTGGCGCGACATTCCAGTTCTGGCGCT
>SYPI01000167.1 GCA_005804005.1 Planctomycetia bacterium | reverse complement strand
CGCACTGGAGATGCCGTTCGTTCGCTCTTGGCGCTTCAACCGGAAGAGGCGGAACTGGTGTTGGCCGCGGGTCAGACCCGGCGCATCCCCAGTGACTCAATCGTGGCTGGAGATCGGATCATTGTTCGGCCCGGTGGCCGCTGTCCGATCGACGGCGTGGTGGAGGATGGGACTGCGGCTCTGGACACTGCCGCGCTGACGGGAGAGAGCGTCCCAACCCCGGTCCGCGCCGGAGAACTCATCGCGGCCGGAGCGATCGCCACCGACGGGCGGCTGGTAGTACGCGCCACCGCGCCGGGGCGCGATTCCAGTCTGGTGCGCATCGCCAGAATCGTGCAGGAGGCGCAGGCCACTCGCGCCCCAGTTCAACGCCTGGCCGACCGATTCTGCAGCCGCTTCGTACCGGCAGTGTTGGTGGTGGCGTTGGTCACAGCAATCATCTCGACGATCTTGGGGGAGCCCGGCACGGGGGTGCTATGCGCGGTCACCGTGTTGGTCATCAGCTGTCCCTGTGCGCTGGGAATCGCCACTCCACTGGCGATGGCCACTGGCGTTGGTCTGGCGGCCGGGCGCGGCATTCTGGTGCGGGAAGCCGGGGCGATCGAGGCCGGCGCGCGGGTGCGCCGCATCGCTCTGGACAAGACCGGCACCCTTTCGATTGGCGAGCCGCGAGTGTGCGCGATTCAGGCTGCACCGGGCTGGCCTGAACAGGAGCCGCTGCGGCTTGCAGCGGCGGTGGAGTCGGCTAGCGAGCATCCGGTGGCGCGGGCCATCGTCGCCCATGCCCGGGCTGCCGACCTCTCATGGGGTGATGTGCAGGCATTTTCCGCCGAGCCGGGCATCGGTGTGCAAGGGACAGTTGAGGGCAAGTTGGTGCGGGTCTGCCGAGATACGCGGGCCAGCGCGCGGGTGGAAGTCGACGGGGCTCTGGCGCTCACGATTCAATGCGAGGATCCGCCCCGGGCAAACGCTGCGGCAGCGGTTAGCCGGCTCGCGGCGCTGGGTGTGGAGTGTTCGATCCTCTCTGGAGATCGAGCCGCTGTGATCGCAGAGTTCGCCGTGGCGGTTGGGGTTCCCGCCCAGCGCGCCTGGGGCGACCTGCTGCCGCCGCAGAAAGCAGAGTGTGTCAAGGAGTTGGGGGTCGGCACGGCATTTGTTGGCGACGGAATCAACGACGCGCCCGCGCTGGCCAGCGCGGAGTTCGGCGTAGCAATGGGAGGCGGCACCGCTATCGCCATCGAGTCGGCTCAGGCAGTCATCCTGCGCGATGATCCGCTGGCGATACCGGAGTTGTTGATCATCTGTCGCCGCACCATGCAGACTGTGCGGCAGAACCTGGCTTTGGCGTTCCTCTATAACTCGGTGATGATTCCTGTAGCAGCCTTCGGTGCACTCGGCGAACATGGCCCATTGCTGGCGGCAATCGCCATGGGTCTCTCCAATCTCTCGGTGGTTGGCAACACCCTGCGCCTCCGGCAGACCATGCGCCGAGAAGCCGCCGCTGCTGGTGCAGAATCGTGAGCGCCGCCGCAGATCCCGGGCCGATCATCCAGGTTTACGAGATTCAAGATGCGCAACAGGCCCAACTGTGCATTGACCTAGGAATCGAACACATCGGTGGGGTGCTTCTCGATGCCGATCATGCATTCGAACCGACAGTACGCGCGGCGATCAAGGCTGTTCAGGGGGCCGGGCTCAAGTACTCGCTGATTCCTCTCTTTTCAGATTTAGACTTGATCTGCCGGGCAGTCGAGTTCCATCAACCGAACATCGTCCATTACTGCGAAGCGGTCGCCGACGAAGGGGGACTGAGCAGCAACGCTCGCGCCCTCGCCGCCGTGCAAGGGGCCGTGCGGCACAGGTTCCCCCACATCGCCCAGATGCGCGCAGTGCCGGTTGCGTGCCCCGGGCAATCGCATCGGCTCGACAGCCTCGCGGTCGCGCGGCTCTTCGAGGAAGTGAGCGACTACTTCATCACCGACACTTGGCTGATGGACCGGGGCGAGCACGCTCAGCCGGTGTCCGGCTTTGTCGGGATCACCGGACAGGTCTGTGACTGGGAGGTGGTGCAAAGATTGGTGGCGAGCACTCGAGTGCCGGTGATCGTGGCGGGGGGGCTTGATGCTTCCAACGCGTCCGCAGCGCTGAAGGCCACTGGCGCGGCGGGCATCGATTCTTGCACGCGCACCAACGAAATGGACAGCAACGGCCAGCCCGTTCGCTTTCGCAAGTGCCCGCGGCGGCTGGGCGATTTCGTTCGCGCCTGCCGCGGCTAGCGCGCGGCGGGTGCCGAGGACGGGCCATAGATTCCGTCGAGCGGGTCGCCGGCCGGGGAACTACGCGAGGGCTCGGGACGCATGAACAGAAGCAGGCCGATTGCGAGTGCCGCTACCGCGGCGCAACCGGCAATGGAGGTGAGCACCCGCACCGCCTTTGATGAGATTCGCCCCAACGGCCCATCAAGCGCCACTAGTGCCAGTGGACTTGCGGCAACAATGATCCAGCACATGACCGGCACACCGCCCTGGTCGTAGGCGATTCCCAGTTGCACCAGCGCCGTCAGAGCGCCGGCGACCACGCCCAGCGCTGCGGCCGGGCGCTCGGAGTTCGCCTTGCCAATCACCGCGCCAATCAGGCAGGCCAGCGCCCCGGCGCCGCTGATCACCGCCATCGCCGGGAATCCTGATTCAACGAACAACCAGACCATTGCGGCAAGCGAAACTCCCAGCGACACTGGCAGCGCCGCATCTGGTCGCTTGGCGCGCTGTCGAGAAATCAGCCACGCGGCGATCGCGGCGGCCACACCGGCACTCAGGCGCGCGGCGAAGCTCAACCCCGGCGGCGAAATCCACAGGCAGGCCAGCAACCCAACCACCAAGAAGCTGGCCCCGGGCGGAAGGGTGCGGGGTGTCACTAGCGCGAGAGCCATGAGTGCCGCAAGCAGCGAACCGATCCGGCGCCATGAGTCAGTGCCCGCGAAGATCGACCCGCTGTCGATCACAAACGCCATCGTCATCGCCGCCAGAACCCCCGCGCCGAGCAGGTCTCGTTTGCCGAGCCGCCCGAGCGCCAGCACTGCCGCGCCCGCCGCCGCCGGCAGAGTGACAAGCAGCGCGAGGTGTCCGGTTAGCGCGTCCAATGCTGGTCAGCTACCGCTGGCGGGTTCAGCCGGCTTGGCCTGATCGCCTTCAAGCGCCACGATCAGCCGGACCTCGTCGCCCAGAACTCCGGCGGGCTTTTCAACGCCCCAGGTCATCCCGAAGTCGCTGCGCTTGATGGTGGTGGTGGCTTCGAATCCGGCCTTGGTGCCGAATGGGGTCGTGGCGACTCCGGTCACCTCAAGGTCCACGCTCACGGGCTTGGTAACTCCGTGAATAGTGAGTTCGCCCTCAATGCGCCAGTG
>SYPI01000166.1 GCA_005804005.1 Planctomycetia bacterium | reverse complement strand
GCCGTCAGTGCGATCAGCCCGGCCTCGGCCAGCACCAGACGCACCACCACTCCAGGTCCGGCCCCGCAGGCTTGCAGCACCCCGAACTCGTGGCGTCGCGCCGCCACCCCCGCGGCGACCACATTGCCAACTGCCAGCGCAGTCAACGCCATCGCCAATGTCGCCGCGCCGCTGGCCACGAACAGTGCCGTCTCGCCCGCCGAGAGAATGCCCTGACGGATGCCTCGGCCGCTGGCGAACTGGGTTCCCGGGGCGAATCGCTCCACCTGCTCCTGAATGCGCTCCTCGTCTTGCACCGTTGCCCCGGGGTGCAGCTGCAACTGCATGATGGTTGCTTCGCGCGTTCCGAAGTGCTTTTCCAGCGCGTCCAGATCCATGAACACGCAACTCACAGCATGCTCCATGTAGACGCTGTGTATCCCGAAGTACTGGGTAGCCACATCCAGTCCGGCGGCACCGACTACGCCGACGATAGTGAATGGAAGCATCTGGCGCGCCGTCCCCAGCTGCAGGGTGTCACCCACACGCACCGACCGCGCCGCCAGAAACTCCTTGGCCACCAGCACACTGTTGCCCTGGCGCAGAGCGGGCAGCGCCGACTGCGGATCGCCCTGAATCCAGTCGATGCGATTCAGGGCGAAGAACGGTTCGGGCTGGAAGCCGATGCAGACCACATTGGGTGAAGTGATGCCCGCAATTCCCAGATTGCCGCTGCCGCCGACTCGCAGCGGCAGGTAGGCAATGGAGACGGCGCTGGCGACCTGATTGATTCCGGCAATCGCCGCCTGCTCGGGCGCCGAGATTCCGCTGGTGCGGAACACAAAGGCATCCGCGAACTTCAGGCGCGCGGCCAGATCGTTCATCAGTGCTGGACCGTTGGTGCGGCCTTCCACCAGACTGGCCATGCCGATCATCAGGGCACCACCGGTGAGTCCCAGCCGCCAGGGATGGGCGCGCACGCTGCCTTCCAACAATCCGCGGGGCAACTGCAGCAGGCGGGCCAGCGGGGGAGCGATCAGGCGCGATAGCAGGGCGAACACCACCGCCGAGGCCAGGAACCAGCCCACCAGCATTGCGGGCACTCCACCCTGCAGATACACCCAGAATCGCTGCTGCACATCGTTGATGAGAAACGGGGTAGTCGATCCGCCGATCAGTAGCAGGGCAATGCCCCCACCGAGAGCCAACGCCCACGGTCGCGGCACACGAGCGCGCACGGCCAAGGCCTCGACCGGCAGAACGCGCGTGGCGAGATGGGCCGGGATGATTGCCCCGACGATTGCCGCGCCGACTCCGGCGATCGCCCCCAGCGCCACGGCCTCGCTTGAGGTCGCAAATCCCTCCGGCAGCGCATCGGCCCACCACCAGGCCAGCGCTCGGGCCAATCCGATCCCCAGCGGAATGCCGACCACTGAGCCGATCAGCCCCAGTAGCGCGCCGTTGGCCATTTGGCCGCAGAAAACCTGCAGCCGAGACGCGCCCAGCGCCCGCAGGATGGCGATCTCCCGTTGCTGCTGGGTCAGTGCCGTGAGCAACCCCGTGGCCACGATGAATGCCGCGCCGAGGAAGGCGATCACCGTAGCCATTCGCAGCACCATTTGGCTGGCGGTGGTGGCCCGTTCGATTCCGGTGGTGGCGGCCTCGGATGGTTCCAGCTTCAGTGGCGCGGGGAACTTCGCGGCGTGAGCCGCGACCCAGGCCGCCGGGTCAACTTCATCATTGAGCACGATCGAAACCAGAGTGAGTCGATCCACCTGCCGGGTGATATTGGAAAGTGTGACCCGGGACAGCCGCGCCCCCGGGCGCTGCAGCGCACCAAGTGATGGCGACTCGATAATCCCGCTCACGCGCAGACTGATCGGGTCGCCGAGGCGCTGCACCAGCAGCGTGTCACCCGGATGAGCATCGAGGTCTCGGGCAGCCAGTTCGTTCAGGGCGATTTCGTCTTCACCCTGCGGCGCCACGCCAGCGCTCAGTTCGATCTGGCGGAACACCGCGTCGCAGTCCAGGTCCACACCGCGGCCGTTGACCGTAGTACGCCGCGGGCGGCCATCCGTCCCAGTGCGGCCATCGGCCCGAGTGACGGTGAAGGCACCGTGTAGGCGTCCCGCGGCCGCCTTGACCTGCGGCAGGGCGCGAGCCTGATCCACCAGATTCGCCGGAATGTGCGCGCTGTTCTCATGGACGATGCGGGCGTCAGACTCCCCCAGCGATTTTTGCAGGCGCCCCTCGATGTTGATCTGGGCGGTGGCGATGGCCGAGGCCACCGCCGCCACCAGCGCCGCCGTGCAGGCGATTGCCGCGGCCAGCAGCAGGCTGCGCGACCTACGCGCGTGCCAGGACTGCTGCACGAAGAGCCAGATCGCCGCGTTCCATTCCATCGCTGTTGAGTGTTCCTGCCACCAGTCCGTCACGAAGGACGATCACCCGACCGCACTGCACCGCCGAAGCCGGCTCGTGGGTCACCACCACCACCGTCATACCGCGGCGGCTGGCGACTTCGCGCAGCGTTCGCCAGAGCAGTTCACCAGTGGCGCTGTCTAGATTGCCAGTGGGTTCATCGGCCAGCAGCAGCGGCGGTTCAAAGAGCAGTGCCCGGGCGATGGCCACCCGCTGCTGTTCGCCACCAGAAAGGGCATCGGGCCGGTGGGTGGCGCGGTCACTCAGTCCGAGTTCCGCCAATAACTCCATCCCGCGCGCGCGTAGCGCCGGACCGTCGCGGCCGTCCAGCAGCCCGCCAAGGCAGACGTTGTCCATCGCCGACAATGCTGGCAACAGGTTGAACTGCTGGAAGACCACCCCGACCTCGCGCCGTCGGAAGAGGGTCAACTCTCGTTCACTCAGGCCCGCCAGAGCTCGGCCGCAGACCACGACCTCTCCCGCATCGGGCCGATCCAGTCCGCCCAGCAGATGAAGCAGGGTGGTCTTGCCGCTTCCCCATGGACCCATGATGGCGGTGAAGCCCCCGCGCTCAACGGCTAGGTCGATCCCCCGGAGCGCCTCAATGTTCCGGTTGCCCAGCGGATACGACTTGCGGACCCCGCGCAGCGAGATCGCCGGGCCATCGCTGGCAGATCCCCCGGCGCCGTCAGTGGGCGGCCAGTTGGGCATCGTAGGTCGCGCCGTCAAGCAGGCCCTTCAGCGGGGCCAGGTCAGTGGTGCGGATGCGCACCAGCCAGCCATTCCCGTACGGGTCGGAGTTCACCAGAGACGGATCGGCCACCACGGCCGGGTTGACCTCGGCCACCGTCCCGGAGACGACGCTGAACACATCGCTGGTGGTCTTGACGCTCTCAACCTCCCCGACCGAATCGCCCGCGGCCACGGCGACGCCGACCGCTTTGGTCTCTACAAATGTCACATCGGTCAGCTCATCCGCGGCGTGCTGGGTGATCCCAACCGTGACCAGGTCGTCCTGAGCTCGGAACCATTCGTGCGTCGGTGAATAGCGCAGGTCTGTCGGTGATGCCACAGGGTGCTCCAGTTGGGGGCGCGATCATAGCGCCGCAACATGGGCTGCGGTCGCTAGACTGGCTGGCAGAGGGCAAGCTGTGCAGTCGCAGATTCAGATCACCGTTTCCGCCGGATCTCTCGCGCCGATCAAGGCGCGTTTGTCAGTAGCCGCAGCCAGTGCCGGGAAACGCAAGGGAACCACGGCGGCGGCGCCCGCCGCGCCCGTGGGCATGCGACTCGAGGACATGCCGCAGTTCGCCCGCGAGGAACTGGGATTCGCCGGACTCAACATTCCCACGTCCATGCTGGCCGGGCGAACGCTCGCTCATCTGGAAGACCTGCGTGATCGGGCCGACCGCGCTGGCTGCCCGATCCTGGTGCTGGTGGACAATCACCCAATGGATTTCCATCGCCAAGGCAAGGCAGCGACTGAGCGACTCACTCGACTGGCCGCGGCGGGCACGCGGCTGGGTTGCGGCGACATGGCCATCAAGTGCGTGGGAGTCGACGATGAGGCCTCCCTCGCTGGCGCGGCGAAGAACGCCCGGCTGGCGCTGAACGAGATCGCGTCGTACGGCCTCGGGGTACGGGTGCGCCCCGGCGAAGGCGCCACCGGCGATCCGCCGCAACTGATGGATTTCATCAAGCGCATTGGCGGCTTCCGCATCGGC
>SYPI01000165.1 GCA_005804005.1 Planctomycetia bacterium | reverse complement strand
TGAATCTCTATCGACCGCGCCGGGTTGGTGAAACTCCGCGGCCCGCCTTCGACAGCAAGATCCTCGGCCTGCTGGCGGCCCCCGACTCCATCGTTCGCAGCGTGAACGAAGCGGTGAACTATCAGTTCGGGTTCGATGTCACCAGCACCTGGGGATACCAACTGCTGTTGCGCAGCGTGCTCTCGCTGGGGGGATTGGCAATTGTGGTGCTGGTGCTGCTGTCGACGGTGGTGGTTGTGCCTCCGGGCTTCGAAGCGCTGCGGTTGCGGGGCGGCGCCATCACCGGCGCCACCGAACAATCGGCCCTCCTGGTGAAACTGCCCTGGCCACTGGAGAGCGTGGCCACCTATGACGTCGCTCGGCTGCGCTCAGTGGCCTTGGGTGCTGAACCGACGCGCCCCGGCGCGGTCAATCTCTGGCCCATCGAAGGAGAAACCAGCGCCGACCGTCGACCGTTCATCGTGCAGGCGGCCCCTCTCTCGGCAGAGGTCACCCAGGCGCTTCAGGCCACCGCGACCGAGGAGACGGCCAGTCTGACCGATCGATTCGCGGTCATCGAAGCCGAGTTCGTTCTGCGCTACCGAGTGAAGCCCGGGGCGCTGGAGCAGTACCTGACATTCGTTGATGACGCTCCGCAGCGGCGCGGGCTCTCCATGCGCGATCGAGCAGTCCGCGGTATTGCCATGCGCGAGGCCAGCCAACTGCTGGCGGTGACATCGTTCGATCAGGTGCTGTCCCCCGAGGGCGATTCGCTGGTGAACTCCCTGCGCACCCGGATTCAGGCTGCTTTCGACGCCGCCGGCGCCGGTATCGACGTGGTCTCCGTAGAGGTGCCCACCCTGCGGCCGCCCCCCGAGGCGGCGGCCATGTTCGAGGAGCGCTCCATCGACCTGCAGAACTCCGCCAAGTTGGTTGACGAGGCCCAGCGCGTGGTCAACACCACCATGGCGGCGCTGGTCGGCTCCGTAGGAACAGCCCGCCGGGCGGTGACGGCTATCAACGACCTGCGCCGAATCGAGCGCGAGCAGGGGGCTGACAGCGCGCCAGCTGATGCCCAACGCGCCATCTGCGAATCGCTGCTGCTGGAGTCGCGGGCCCAGGCGGCCAGCGTGATCAGCGCGGCTCGGGCCACCCGCTGGGAGAAGTTATTGGACGCCCGCCGAGTCAGCCAAGTGGTGCTGGGGCAGTCGGACTCGTACCGAGTCGCCCCCGAGCTCTACCGCCAGCGAGCCATCATGAATGTGCTGGGCCACGCTTTGGCCCAAGTGCGCATCAAGTACATCCTGGGTGTAGATCCGGAGCGGATCCAGTTCGACATTCAGATGCAGCAGCCCGACCCCGGTCTGAACTTGGCGGACTATCTGGAGAAGAAATCGGACAAGGGGGGCGGCTAGGTCGTCACCGGCCCCGCAAGCGAACAGAGGAGATCCATGGCGCGAAAGATTCCCATCATCGTCGGACTAATCGTGGTTGCCGCGCTGGTGCTTTTCAACACCACCTACACCGTCAACTTCCACGAGCTGGCGATCGTCACCCGCTTCGGCAAGCCCACCGGGGTGCAGCGCACGCCGGGCCTGCACCTGAAGGCGCCGTTCTTCATTGACCAGGCCGAGCGGCTCGACACCCGACTGCAGTTCATCGACAGTCCCTATGAGACGGTGCTGACCCGCGACGGTCAGCAGGTCGCAGTGCAGGCCTACCTGCTGTGGCGGCTCAACCGCGAGGGTGACGCCCCCCTCAAGTTCTTCGGCAGCTACGGGACAATCGAGGCCGCCAACGAAGACATGCAGACCCAGTTGCGCGCGGCCATGCGTCTGGTGGGCAGCTTCACATTCGCTGAGTTGCTCGGTAGCGGGTCGAAACTGGGCGCGGCTGAGTCAGCAATTCTGGCCGACTTGAAGGATGGCCGGACAGATGGCGTCGAGCCAGTCGCCGTCGGCATCTCGCAAGTGATCCTCCCCCCCAAGACCACCGTGGCGGTGCTGCGGCGCATGGCGGCGGTGCAGGAGACTCTGGCCAACCTCGAAGAATCAAAGGGCAACTCAGAGGCCGATGCCCTCAAGAGTCAGGCGGCCAGCGCCGCCGACACCATCCGTTCATTCGCCGAGCAGTGGGGCACCTCCATTGAGGCCGTCGGCAACGAGCAGGCCACCGTCTACTACGAGCAGATGAAGGCCGAAGCGGATCTGGCGATTTTCCTGGCTTGGCTGGACACCCTCAGAGCTTCCCTCTCCGGCAACACCACCTACGTCACCGACACTTCCAAGGCGCCGTTCCACTTGATCGACCTGAACGCGCCACAGGACGAGTCGGGCATTCCCCATCCGGCGCTGCCGCAGCCCTAGCCGCAATGAGTGACTCAACTCCAAATCCTTCATCGGGCCCCTCGGACGCCCCGCGCCGCGCCGCCTCGGCCCGCCTGAATGTCAGCGGTGCCGTGCCGGCAGTTTCCGAGATGCGGCGGGCGATGGATCCCGCCAACGAGAGTCTGCAGCAGGCGCTGAGGCTCTCGTATCGACTGCTGCAGGGCGCGATGCTGGCGCTGGTGGCAGTGTTTCTCCTCTCTGGATTCCAGCAGGTGCAGGAAGGCGAGACTGGAGTGCGGACCCTATTCGGCGCCGTTGGTGGCGAGCCTGGAACCCAGGCGCTCGAACCGGGGCTGCAGCCATACTGGCCATATCCGGTCGGCGAATTGCATCTGGTTCCGCTGCGCGTTGGGATCGATCTGCGCAGTGAGTTCTTCCCGCGGCTGTCCAGCGAGGCGATCACTCTGGAAGAGGCCAGCGCCACCGCCGATGTGTCGCAGGCCTTGCGGCCCGGAGTGGATGGCTTCGTTGTCACCGCCGATGGCGACGTCGCCCACCTGCGGCTTCATGCCGAGTGCACCGTGGTCGATCCGGTGGCGCTGCTGGAGCGGATCGATCCGCGCAAGGTGGCCAACATCTTCTCGGTCGTGCTAGAGCGCGCCACGGTGCTGGCGGCGTCTGAGTTGACACTCTCCCAACTGCTGGAGAGCCGTGATGAGTTTGGCGCCACGATTCGCGACTCAGCCCAGCAGTCTCTGGATCGGCTCCAGCTGGGGGTACAGGTCTCGGCGGTCACGGTGTCGGACCGCTCCGCCCCGCTGGCGGTTCGCAATCAGATCTCGGGAGTGCAGGCCCGCCGCGAGAACGCCCGGGTGTCCGTCGAGCGCGCCCGACAGGAGGCCAATAGCACTCTGGTTGGGGCCGCTGGCCCGCCCTATGCCGAACTCCTCAAGATGATCTCCCAGTATGAGGCGCTGCTGACGGCTGGTCAGACCGCTGAGGCGGAGGGGCAACTGCGCGCCATTGGCGCCCGCTTGGAGCAGCCCGACATCGGTGGCGAGGCGGCCCGCATCATGGCCCGCGCCCGGGCCTATTCGGGGGCGATTGAGAGCACCTTGGGCAAGGAAGTGCGTCGGCTGCAAAGTCTGGCCCCAGCCTTCCGCGAGAACCCGCGGCAACTGGTGCGGCAACTCTGGCTGCAGACCATCCGCGAAGTGATCAGCGACAAGCAGGTGGAGATCTTCTCCATGCCGGCCAATCTGTCCCGCATGGACATCACCGTGGAGAGTTCGCCGGATGTTGTTCAGATTCGCCGCGATGCCGAACTGGCCCGCAAGAAGCGCGAGGCGGAGATGCTCGGCGCTGGTGATCCGGCGTTCCAGCTTGGCTCGCGCGAGATCGTGATCGATCGCGAGGGACGACGGCTCGACAAGACCGGTACGAAGGGCGCGGGGCGCGAATGATGTCGCGCTCAGGGAGTGGCGAGGGTCCGGTGGTTGAGGCCGTCGGCCTAGTCAAGGTCTTCAGCGATTTCTGGATGCGCGCCCGGGCTCGGGCCGTTGATGGAATCTCATTCGAGATCCGGCCGCATGAGGTCTTTGGACTGCTCGGCCCCAACGGCTCCGGCAAGAGCACCACCATCAAACTGATCCTCGGGCTGCTGCACAAGAGCAAGGGGAAACTGGCGATCTACGGCCGCGATCCGGGTGATGTGGCGGTCAAGGCGCGCATCGGCTTTCTGCCGGAAGAGTCATACCTCTATCGCTTCCTCAATGCCCGCGAAACTCTCGACTACTACGCCAAGCTGTTTGGGCTCGACCGCCGCACCCGGCTGCGTCGGGCCGATGAACTGCTGGACATGGTCGGGCTAAGTGGCTCGGCCCACCGGGCGGTTGGGGAGTATTCCAAGGGTATGGCCCGCCGTCTCGGGCTGGCTCAGGCTCTGGTGAATGACCCGGAGTTTCTCATTCTTGACGAGCCGACCTCCGGCCTAGATCCGATCGGGACGCGGCAGGTCAAGGACCTGCTGCTGGAACTGCGGCGGCGCGGCAAGACCATCCTGCTCTCCTCGCACCTGCTGGCCGATGTCGAAGATGTCTGCGACCGGATGGTGATTCTTTATGGGGGAAAGATTCGGGCCGAAGGCACTGCGCAGTCGCTGCTGTGCGATACCGAGCACACCCTCATTCGCACCCGGCGACTGAACGAGTCGACCGTCGCCCGGATCGATCAGGTACTCCACGAGTCAGAGGGGGCCGGCATCGAGTCGGTGCAGGCGCCACGGCAGCGGCTCGAGGAACTCTTCATGCGCATTGTCGATGAGGCCCGCACCGAGCAGGCCCAGACCAGTGGCGCCACCCACGGCGGACAGGTGGCCCAGTTCCTCTCTGGCGACAGCGCCGAGGGCGGAGACCTCATTCGCGATCTTGAATCAGAAGGGCCATCTCCGCGGCGGGCAGCAGCCCCGACTGCATCAGTCGCGCCCAGCCAGCCAACTGCTGGCGCCGACGAGATAGCCACTCTGACTCAACCTGCAGCGACCGCGGCACCGCCAGGGCCAAGTGCGCCGCTTCCCACATCCCAGGTTGCCGCGACGGACAAGGACGGCTCCTTCATCGAGGGGCTGATCGACCGGAGTCCCTCGGAGCGGAGGCCGCCAGCCCCTCCGGGCGGGCGCGACGGCGCATGATCGGGTTGCTGAGTCGGCTGTGGGAGCGCGCCAATCTCTGGCAGGCCACCCGCGCCGGCCGGGTGCTGCTCGGCGTGGTCGCGGTTGTGTTCGCAGCGGTGGCGTTCGGCCCCGGATTCCTGGCCGCCCGCAGCTTCACCCAATTGCGCGATCGGGTTGCCACGGTAATCGCCGCGGTCGACACCAACGCCAAGTCGCCCGAGACGGTCGAGCTGCTGGACCGCGGTACGGTCACCATTGATGGCCGAGCCATTGGTGGCGACCGGGTGAAGTCGATCATCGAACAGGCCATCGGCGAAGACGGCAAGATCGAACCGCAACAGGAGTTTGTCGCCTTCATCCTGGCGCCCGAGGCCGCTACTTGGCTGCCGGTGTTCATCCTTGAGCGGCCAAACGCAGTGGCGGTTATGGCCGCGGCCAGTATCGGTTTCTTGCTGCTGGCAGTCGCTCAGGGAGTTGGACTGAGCGTGGCTGTATTGCTGCTGGGCGGAATCGCCGGCGGAGCGATTTTCTGGTGGCTCGGCATGGCCGGTCCGATGGTGGCGCTGGCCGGCATGGGCGCGCTAGCAGCCGCCTTTCTGGTGGCCACGCGTACGGCGCTGGCGCTGCTGAATCGGCGTGTGGTGCCGCTGGCGATTGCTCACACGGTCATGAAGGAGGCAATTCGCCAGAGGATCTCCACCTTCTTCATCGCCGTGGTGCTGGTCGTGCTGCCGTTGCTGCCGCTGTGGATCGATCCGGCCACTCCGCTGCGCTATCAGATTCAGACTTTTCTCAGCCGCTCAACCGGGCTGGTGGTCAGTTGCGCCGCGCTGCTGACCATTCTGCTGTCGTGCTCTACCACCGCCTTCGAAGCGCGTGATCGGCAGGTCTGGCAGCTGCTTACCAAGCCAGTAGGTCGCCTGCAGTACCTGGTCGGCAAGTGGCTCGGCGTGATCAGTGTGAACGCCGTGCTACTGCTGGTGAGCGCCACGGCGGCCTTCGGCTACACCGAGTACCTGCGCACCCGCCCGGCCGCTGACCTGCGCGACCTACAGGCGGTGCGCGCCGAGGTGCTAGCGGCGCGGCAGGGGGTGCTGCCGTCATTCGAGCAGCCCACCCGCGACCGTTTGCTGGCGTTGATTGACGCCGAGATTGAAGCCGATCCAGTTCTGAAACAGGACATTGCCGATGGGGTGCGCAATGAAGCGGAGGTCCGCTCCAAGCTGGCGGCGGAGAAGCAGAAGGAATTTCTGGCCCGGCAGCGGGCCATCGAGCCGGGGCAGGGCCACGAATACCACTTCGACGGGCTCCACGAGGCCATTGGCTCCGAGACGCCACTCTCGCTGCGATTCGTCCTGCACACCGGCGACAGCAGTTCCCACGAAACGCATCCGGTCATCTTTCGCTTTCCCAAGGATCAGAGTTGGGTGGATCGCATGTATGTGCCAGCGCAGGGGCACGAAATGCTGGTGCCGTCGTCGATGGTCGATGACGATGGCACGCTGCGGATGGAAATCATCAACCTCAAGTGGGACGGCACCCAATTCCAACCGGGCGTCTCCACCATCTTCTTTGATCCCGATGGAGTAGAGCTGCTCTATTCGGTTGGTTCATTCGAAGGGAACTTCTTCCGGGCCATGCTGGTGGAGTGGGTCAAGTTGGCATTCGTTGCCATGCTCGGCGCCTGCGCTGGTGCCCTCTTCAGCTTCCCAGTGGCCTGCCTCAGCACCTCGGTCATCTTCGTGGTCGCCCTGATGAGCCCATTTCTGGCAATGAGTCTGGAGTACTACTACGCCCCCTCCGATGCCCCCTGGGTGCTGAAGTTGTTTCACGCCATCGTCAAGGGTGTAGCCCAGGTGAGTCAGTCCATGCTCTCTGCCTTCGGCAAGACCCGGGTCACTGATCGACTGGTGCAGGGGCGGGCAGTGCGCTGGAGCGAAGTGGCCGGGGCGATCGGCCTGATCGGTCTGGGTTGGAGCGCGCTGGTGCTGCTGATCGGCTATCTCGGCCTGCGCCGCAAGGAATTGGCCATGTACAGCGGGCAGGGTTGATCGATGCGCGACCGCCTCATCCAACTCATCGCCGTGATCGTGGCCATCGGCGCGATCTTCGGGGCCGGCGGCGCGCTGAACCATCTGCTGCGAATCTCAGATGAACACTCCCTGCGATACACCGATGTCTCGGTCGAGGGGGCGCCGCCGATCGTGGCTCTGGGAACGGCCATCGGCGCCCTGCGCGGCATCATCGTCGACTACCTCTGGATCAAGGCATCGCTGCAGAAAGAAGACGGCCTCTTCTACGAGGCGATGGCCGATGCCGACTTGATCACCAAGTTGCAGCCACGCTTCGGCGAGGTGTGGGG
>SYPI01000164.1 GCA_005804005.1 Planctomycetia bacterium | reverse complement strand
TGACTTCCCGGCCCGAGCGGCTTGGTGAACTGGAATTGGCGTGGCCGGACGCTTCGAATCAAGCGCGGCTGCTGCGCATTCTCGGCGAGGACGACCAGCCGATTGTTGAAGTGGTTCTGGGTAAGGAACGCGGCGCGCCACGGGGCCAGTATGTGCGACGACTGGCAGAGAGCCAGGCGTGGCGCGTGCGCGGAGCCGTCTCGGTGCAGGCTGATGGGGGTGGATTCCTCGACCGCACCCTGTTGACACTGCCCGAGGGAGAGGTCACCGAGATTGAGTACGACGGTCTGCGCCTCAAGCACCAGAGTGGTTCAGCCGAGTCGCCCGCTCCGGCTGGTCTGGCCGCGTGGGAGCCATCGACGGAGGGTGCGGTCGCCTGGAGCGATGCGCAGGTAGCGGAGGCCAAGGCTGTTCTGCCGGGCACGCTCTCACGATTGGAGTTCGAACAGGTGCGGAAGGCGCAGCCGCTCCCCGAGGGCTGCGATTCACTGCGCTGTATCACCTTCACTACCCCCGGAGCCATCGTTCGTCTGAATCTGCACGATGAAGGGGAAGAAGTTTGGATGACGATTCAAACGCAGCCGCTGGCGGCTGAGGGCGCGGCCCAGCCGGCCGAGGCGGCCCGCGAGCCGGGCGAACCGTCGGTGCCCGACTGGGGCAAGTTGGCCGCGCGGGTGGCCGATTGGGAGTTTCAACTTTCGCAGTGGAAGGCGGCGCAACTCAAGCGGCTGCGCAGCGATGAAGCGGGACCGAGTTCACTCTCGCCATCGGGTGGCACGCTCTTGCCCCCGGCCAACGCGCCCATCATTCCGGCACCGCCCGGCTGAGTGTCCACCCTGCCACACTGGCAGGGATGCGGTGCCAGGCGGTTTAGCGAGTGCGGCAGGGCCGCAACCAATGGCCACCGATGGCGATTCAACAATCTCTTGGTCGGTTGTGAACTGGCTGTGGGTGGCCCCGTAGTGGCCGGGATGTTCGCATGTGCGAACGGATACGACCCGAATCGAACCAACTTCAACTTCAACCAACTTCAACGGAGATTCAAATGTTCAACAACACCACCAACCTCGAATCGCTTGCCGCTCGCAATACTGTGTGCGAGTCCGCCGCCGCGCCGGTCAGTGGCGCCAACAGCGCACTCACCGCGCTGGCCGTCAGCACCACCGTCGATGCCCAAGGCCAGTACAAGATCGTCAAACGATTGCAGCGTTTGATCGACTGCCCGGCCAGCACTTCCGCGGCGCCCAGCCGCGAGATTCTCGACCTTGAGGTCGCTGGGTCGCTCGGCTGCGTCGCGTCCGTCACTCTGAACGGCATGCCGCTGGCCAACGGCCAGTGCTTCGTCGGCCTAGATGGCGTGCTCACAGTTCTGGACACGGAGCAGCAGGTCATTGACCGGCTGCAACTGCCAGGTGCTGGATCGCCGACTCCGGCAAACACCTGGATCAGTCTGGCGGCCATCGCCCGGATCGGCGTGGTTTTGGGCACTCCATCGAGTGATCTGTCCTCCTACCTGCGCATCGCTCCGCAGGATGCGGTGGTGGTCAAGGCGATCACGGCGGGTTCACCGGCCAGCAAGGCCGGGCTGGAGGTCGGCGATGTGCTTCTGGCCATCAACGGAGAGCCAGCGACCATCGCGCGCGTCGCGCAACTGGCCGGCGGATGCCTGGCTGGTGATCAGATTCGCCTTGTGGCGCGCCGTGGCAACTGCCAGCGGAGCCTCGAGTTCGCCATCTACAATGGTGGCAACCTGAGCACCAACGGTTGTGTCTGCCGGCCGGTTGCCTAGTGAGAGGGTGCCGGGCGCCAGCGAATTCGGCAATGGAGTGAGGGGGCCCGGCTCTGCGGAAGCAGGGATGGGCTTCTTCACTAGTTTTCGCACTGCCGTGCTGTCCAACTGGCTTGGACAACGGACAATGGGATGGAAATGGCCCCGCTTCCCAACTGGACGGTTCTACTGGCCCTCGCGTTCCCGGTGACGGCGTTTGCCCAGCAGAAGGCGCTGCAGGACGAGCCAATGGTTGGCGGGGACATGATGGGAATGGAAGTCTCGGCGGAGCAACTGGAGTTCTTCGAGCGGCGTATCCGGCCGATCCTGGTCACCAAGTGCGGGAGTTGTCACTCGGCCGATGCCGATCGCCTGCGCGGGGGGCTGAAGATGGACTCGCGAACCATGCTTCTCGAAGGCGGCGACACCGGGGCGGCCATTGTGCCGGGTGATCCTGACGCGAGTCTGCTCATTCAAGCTGTGCGCTACACCGACCAAGACCTGCAGATGCCGCCGCGCCAGAAACTTTCTGACGAGGAGATCGCCGACCTGGAGAGGTGGGTGCAGATGGGTGCCCCCGATCCCCGTGAGTCGGCCAGCGGGCAATTGGTGGAGATGGCGCCGATGGAGGTCGACATCGAGAAGGGCCGCAGCTTCTGGTCGTTCGTGGCGCCCACCAAGCCGGAGCCGCCCGAGGTCAAGGACTCCAAGTGGTGCCACTCGGACATCGATCGGTTCCTGCTGGCCAAAATGGAAGAGCGGCACCTCGATCCGGTAGCCGACGCCGATCGGCGCACGCTGATTCGCCGGGCTTCGTTCGACCTGATCGGATTGCCCCCCACTCCCGAGCAGGTGGATGCGTTCGTCAAAGACCGTTCCCCCGGCGCCTACGAGCGGCTGTTGGATCGACTCCTCCAGAGCCCGCAGTTCGGCGAGCGCTGGGGTCGGCACTGGCTGGATGTGGCCCGCTACGCCGAGTCGAGTGGCAAGGACCGCAACATCCTTTACCCGCACGCCTGGCGCTATCGAGACTGGGTCATTGAGGCAGTCAACGCCGACATGCCCTACGACGAGTTTCTAACCCACCAACTGGCGGGTGACCTGCTGTCGGCTGATGATCCGACCGATCGTGCCAAGAAGCAGATCGCCACCGGGTTCCTGGCCATCGGTCCCAAGAGTCACAATGCCATGGGCAATGCCCAGTTCGCGGTGGAACTGGTTGATGAACAGATCGACGCCACTGGTCAGGCCATGCTGGGCCTCACGATTGCCTGCGCGCGCTGCCACGATCACAAGTTCGATCCGATCCCGACGCAGGACTACTACGCCATGGCCGGCATCTTCATGAGTTCGGAGACCTGCTTCGGCACCAATCTAGGCAACCAGAATCGACACACCGCCGACCTGATCGAACTGCCTGAGGGTGCGGTTGTTCCCAACGGCGCTCGGATGGCTGCGCCAGTGCGGGCGTTCATCGATGGGGCGTTGGCGCGGGCCCGCGAGACGGCCGGTCTGGATATGGATGGCGCGTCGTCCGCTGAGCGCGCCGGGGCGAAGGCCGGGGCGACGGCACAGCAGACAGCGTTTCAGGTGCGGCAGGCACGGGCCACCGTCGATTCGCTGACCGAACTGCTCTCCCGCTACAGCGACGACGGAACTCCCAAGGCCAGCAACCGTCTGGCGATGGGCATGCGCGAGTCACGGGCTGGCAACGCTCAGGTACTGGTGCGGGGAGAACTCGACAAGCGCGGCGATGTGGTGCCGCGCGGGTTTGTTCAGGTGTTGGTCAACGAGGAAACTCCAGTCATCTCCGCCGGAAGCGGGCGGCTGGAACTTGCTCAGTGGATCACCGCCCAGACCAACCCGCTGACCGCGCGCGTGGCCGTCAATCGCATCTGGCTGCACCTGATGGGGCGAGCAATCGTTCCCACGCCGGACAATTTCGGCGCCAGCGGCCTGCCGCCATCGCACCCGGAATTGCTCGATTGGCTGGCGGTCACATTCATGGATGAAGGCTGGAGCACCAAGCGCCTGATCAAGCGGCTCATGATGACTCACGCCTACCAATTGGCCAGCCGGACCGATGGCGAGAATGCCCGCAGCGATCCACTGGCCGAGTTCTACTGGCGCATGCCTGACCGCCGGCTAGAGGGCGAGGCAATTCGCGATGCCATGCTGGCCTGCGCCGGGACGCTGGATCCCGAGCCAGCGCTGGGGAGTCCGGTGGGCGCGCTGGAGGGCGGCACGCAGGCCGGTCGCGATGGATTGCTATCGCAGTATCTGGCCACCGATACTCAGAAGCGCAGCGTCTACCTGCCGATCATCCGCGACATGCTGCCCGAACCACTGGACACCTTTGATTTCGCGCAGCCAGCGTTCGTCACCAGCAATCGGGCGGAGACGAATGTTCCGTCGCAGGCGCTCTACCTGATGAACGACGCCCGAGTGGCGGGAATCGCCCGCCAGATGGCCGACCGCCTGCTTCGCGAGTGCGACAGTGACACCGAGCGCGTGGAGCGCGGGTTTGAGTTGGCGCTCGGACGCCAACCGACCAGTTCGGAACGCACCGCGGCGCGCAACTTCCTCAAGGAGTTTGCTCGGGTGGAAGCAGAACAGGCTGACGACATGGCCGATCTGGCCCGCCGGGGCTGGACCGGTTACTGCCAGGCGCTGTTTCAGAGCGCGGAGTTTCGATACCTCGATTGAGAGACCACCAATGGACTGCTGCAACAATCGCCACCTCGTCTTCACCCGCCGTGCCGCGCTGCAGGCCATCAGTTGCGGGTTCGGATACATGGCCTTCAGCGGCATGGCTGATGCGCAGGGGGCCAAGGCAGCGCGGGGCGCGTCTGGCCCGCTGGCAGCCAAGTCGCCACACTTCACTCCCGGTGCCAAGCGGGTGATCTTTCTGTCGATGTCCGGCGGGCCGAGCCATGTCGACACCTTTGACTACAAGGAAGCCCTCAACCAGATGGACGGCCAGTCCTACGAGGCGCGTGGCCGCGGGCGGGCCCGGCTGCTGGGTTCGCCGTGGAAGTTCACCCGCCAGGGCAAGAGCGGCCTGTACGTGAGCGAACTGCTGCCAGCGATCGGCTCGCACGCCGACGAGATGTGCCTGCTGCGCGGTATGCACACCGATGTTCCAGCGCATCCGCAAGCCACAATTCAGATGCACACTGGCTCGTTCCAGTTCGTGCGGCCATCCATGGGCGCTTGGACGGTGTATGGGCTGGGCACTGTGAACCAGAACCTGCCGGGGTTTGTCACTCTCAGCCCGGGCAGTGGAAACGGCGGCGTGCAGAACTATGGCGCGGCGTTTCTGCCAGCGGTCTATCAAGGCAGCGCGGTGAATCTGTCGGGTGGCGGCGCTGGGGGACGACGCGGCCGTGGTGGCTCAGAGTCAATGCCCAACATCGCCCGATCCACCTGGACCGATGCTGGCCAGCGCGAGCAGATGGAGTTCGTCCAGAAGCTGAATCAGGAGAAGCTGCGGCGCGAGGCGCGCAGCAATGCCATCGAGGGTGTGATCGAGTCTTATGAACTGGCGTTCCGCATGCAGGCCGAAGTGCCCGATGTGATGGACACCTCCAACGAGACGCCGGAGACTCTGGCGCTGTACGGCATTGGGGAACAGGAGACCAATGCCTTCGGTCGGCAGTGCCTGCTGGCACGGCGCTTCGCCGAGGCGGGGGTTCGCTTCGTGGAGATCAGCCACGGCGGCTGGGACACCCATCGCAATTTGCGCAACGACATGGTGCGCCAGTGCGGTCAGATCGACCGGCCCATCGCTGGGTTGCTGACCGACCTCAAGCGTCGCGGCATGCTCAAGGACACTCTGGTTATCTGGGGGGGTGAGTTCGGCCGCACTCCATACGCTCAGGACGGCGACGGGCGCGATCACAATCATCGCGGCTTCACGATGTGGATGGCTGGCGGAGGAGTGAAGGGCGGCTACTCATACGG